>DATHOG010000048.1:0-5824 GCA_035485115.1 Candidatus Sulfotelmatobacter sp.
CCGTAGATCAACATCGCCACGTACAGATACCAACGCTGGTGCGGCGCATACATCCAGCGCATGATCAGCGCCACCATCGCCAGCAGCCATGGCACGCCGAAAATCGAGATGCGGTTGATGACCACCGACTCGCTCCACATGAAAAACCCGAAACCGAGCAGCATTCCCGCCACCACGCCGGACACGACACAGATCACGTTTTCCCATTTGCGCTCAACCGCTTTCAAATCCTCGATGCCCTCGATCAACATGCTGCCGCCGCGCGACACCATCAACGCCAGCAGGCCGCAGCCCACCGCCGACGCGAACGACTGACCGACCTCCACGCGCCACGCCACGTTGCCGAACGGCACAATGACCGTCCAGATCCAGCTATAGATGGCCCAGAACGGGTAGCCCGGCGGATGCGGGATGCCGGCATAATAAGAGCCCGTGCACAATTCGCCCGAATCTTCCAGCGTGAGCTCCGGGGCGAGGGTCCACAGGTAAACGGCCCAGACGGTGACAAAGGTGACCAGCAGTGCCAGCCAGTCAATCTTGCGGAACATCGGCGGCACTTTCACCGGTGCGGCGGGCGCGGGCTTGGCTGGTTTGGCGGGGGCTTTGGAAGTATCGGCTTTGGCTTCTGACTTCGCGGCTTGCTTCTTCGGATTTTCCATGCAAAAAATTCAGTAACTTGCGTTCGTTGACGGCCAGAGGCCGGAATGAGAGCCGATACTAGACTGGAAAACACCCTTGTTTGTCCAATCAAAAGTGACGTTCGCCAGGTGATTTTCCCGTTCCTGGTCCTGGTCGCTGAACACAACCGTGTTGCTGCCGCCGGAGAAATTCGCGTAAACAGCGCGGCCCGATTCACGGAAGTTGCCCGCGCCGCCGAAATGGAGGGTCAACATGGCGAACAGCAGGCACACCGCCGCCGGGGCAAGGCGCGAAAAGTCCCACACCAGCAACGGCGTCTGTTCACCCGCGCCAAAAAGTTTACGACGCAATCCCGCCGATGACCGGCGTGGACGCCAGCTGCGCAAATGGTTCTCGTTCAGTTCTTTCATAAGCAACTCCGTTCAGTCTGGATTTCAATTTCTGCAAGCCGTAGCGGTAACGCCCCGCTGCCGTGTTCGGCGAGATTTCCAGCAATCCGCCGATCTCATCAAAAGTGCGTCCGTGCCAGATTTTCAGCACGATGACCTCGCGCTGTTCCAGCGGCAGTTCCGCCAGCGCCCGCACCGTGGCCTCCTGCAAGGCCTTTTCCTCGCCGGATTGCTCCGGTGATTTCTCGAACCAATGGTGGGCATCGGCAAAGGCTTCGAACTCCCGCGTCAGCCGGCGCCACAACGTGCGGCGGTAATTCAGCGCGCGGTTGCGGAAGCTCCGCACCACGTAATTTTCCGGCTGCGCCGGCGCGGTTTCCGACCGCATCATGGCCAGAAACGTCTCCTGCACCACATCCTCGGCCTCGCCGTGGGACAACCCCAGTGCGCGGCCATAAAGGATCAATTCCGACGCTTTTGCGTCGTAGATGCACTCGCACCAATGTGAGGAATCATTCACTTTTCAAACGATAGACACCGTGACCATGGGATTTGTATAAAAAAATCCGGACAATTTTACAAGAATGGAGGGCCAACGAACTAAAACTTATCCTTGAGGTGTCTGGCCACCGCTTCTACCCGATTGCGTACGTGCATCTTATGGCAGGTGCTTTTGACATAGTTGCGGACGGTTTCGGCACTGATATTCAGCTTTTCGCCGATTTCCTTGTAGATGTATCCGGAAGCCAGAAGGGTCAAAACTTGTTGTTCGCGCGGGGACAAATTATCCGCTTCCTCCTTGGCAGGGCCGATGGCATGGAAATGGCGGACCACCTTGCGGGCGATGTGGCTGGACATGGGTGAACCGCCCTTGAAAACATCCCGGATAGCCTCGAGGAACTGGTCGGGCGGGCCTGACTTCACCAGATAGCCGCTGGCACCCGCCTTGAGGGCCTTGAAGATGCTTTCGCTGTCTTCGTAGACGGTCACCATGATGATCTGCAAGTCAGGCATGGTCCGTTTCAACTCGGAAACGCATTGGATGCCGGACATGCCCGGAAGCTTGATGTCCATCAACACCACCGACGGATCTCGTAGCGGGATGTCTTTCAATGCTTCTTCAGCGGACGAACTACTGCTGACGCATTCGATGTCATTGGCGCTGTCAAGAATCTGAATGAGCTTGTCCCGCAACCGGCGGTCATCCTCCACCACGGCTACAGTTGTCTTGGTTTTCATAATCATACGAGGCTGGTTTTCAAAGTTGGAGCTGCATCAGGATCGAGGTGCCCTGACCGGGCTGGCTTTCCACCTGGCAGGTGGCTCCAATGCTTGCCAGCCGGTTTTTGATGTTGTTCAAACCATTTCCGGAGGTCTTCGCTTCCGCGTCCACTTTGAAACCGACGCCATTGTCTTTTAGACAAATCGTCAGTTCCGGCCGGTTGAAGGTGATGCGCAGGATGACTTCCGACGGACGGGCGTGTTTGACGGCGTTATGGGTGGCCTCCTTGACGGCCATCGCGAAGTTGTGCCGGATCTGGCTGGCGACTTGCACATCGGCAGGCAGCTCATCGATCTCAAAACGGCAGGAGATCCGCGCCGGTTTACAAAGGTTGTTGGCAATCTGGCAAAGGTAGGTTCCGAGCGATTCCAGGTTGTCATGTTCCGGATTGACCGCCCAGACGGTTTCATACAAGGCGGAGACGAGTTCGCGGCTCATATCGGTGATGCGGTCAAAGTCGTCGCGGGCGGCTTCCAGTGACACCGTATTTTTTGCCAGCGCGCTGGCCAGGGAAATTTCCGTGATGCGCGCTCCGAGGTCATCGTGAATATCCCGGGCAATGCGCAACCGCTCTTTTTCCAGCGCCTGCTGGGTTCTCAGGCGCACCATTTCGACGCGAACTTTCCGCCAAACGAGATAACGCCAGTTGCCCAGCGCCAGGATGATGGCGATGACCGCACCCAACGGCCAAAACCATGGCTGACGCCAGAACGGCGGCGGCACAATCACATCCAGCACGCTTTCATTCCCGGTCGGCCGTCCAAACAAATCGAATTCGCCGACACGAAACAGGTAATGACCTTCCGGCAGATTACGGTATTGCCCTGAATTCAGGTCGGGCACCCCCATGCTGTACATTTCATCCCACTCCAAAATGATTTGGTCGCCGGGATTCACTATTTGTGCGGAAGACCAAGGGTTGCGCCAGCCGGCGCCGCCCTCGGGGTTGTTGTCCAAAACCACCAGCGCTTCCTGCGGTGGCGAATGGCCCACGGTCATGACCTTGGCCATGCTGGGAACATTGCCATCGTGAATCCAATCACTCTCCGGCGGGAATTTTAACAGCGTCACGGGCACGCCGTTGCTTTGAACTTTGGAAATCGTTACGTTGGCAACCGCGTAAACCCCGATGAGGGTCCTGGGTCCTGCGGAGGAAAACACCACCACCAGACGCGAAGCATGCGGGGGCGCCACGAGTGTTTCACGTCGATGAGTCAATGTGGAATCCCTGAGCGAGCCAGCCCAGCCCGCACTTTGGTTGGTGACCCTGAATTCTTCCCGGCTGATCTGATCCCTGGCTTCGTCGGAGAAGGTGGCTATCAGGCACATGAAGCCACCGTTATGCCAGTCGGCATCGTAGCCATCCAGCTTGTAGCGAACACACTGGTTGGAAAGGTGAAGATTGGTTGTCGAACCAAAGAAGAATGAAATATTCTGCGGCCGGGCTCCCAGATTCAGACTGCGGTTCCGGGTCACGGAAATATTTTTACCATCGACCGTCACACTGCTCACGATGAGATTGTCCGGCGGATTTTGCCCCCAAGCCGGATATCCGGCCAGGAACATCCAGCCGGCAAAAAAAGTGGCGACAATCCGATTCATTTGTGGAACTGCCAAGCAGTTTAAAAAAATTTACCCGCCCCGTCCACAACCATAGGCCTTTTTCACCTTAGCCGCTTTCGGGCATCCGCTTTAGGGGAATATCAAAGACGCTACGATGGGCATATAGTGTTTCCGAATACCCCTTTGGAGCCAAAGCCTGCTTTGTTCCAACCAAATCAATGAACGAACTCTGCTGATTAAAAACCAAAAAATGAAAACCCAGAACCCATCCATCCTGACCTGGTGCGGCGTCCATTTCTCCAAAATATTTTTTGCTGCCGCCCTGCTCATCGGGCCGGCCACCCTCGCTTCAACGTTGTCGATTCCGCTGTATTGGGATGCCGGCAACACGAATAACGGAGCCACCATTGATGCCGGGAGTGGAACCTGGGATACGGTAGCCACAAACGTGGTTTGGAACGATGGCTCCGGCAATCAAACAAACTGGCAGCAGTTCAGTACAACCGTATCCGGATACCAAGCCATCTTCAACGGCGTGGACGGTGCCGCCGGCGCTTATCAGGTGAATGTCGATGCCGGACAGGTGGCGGTAAGCAACCTCTTTGTGAACGCCTCCGGTTATTTGTTTTACGGTTCTCCCATATACATTTCATCCCAAGGCGCAGGTAATTATCCCTCGATGCGCATTGCGGATGGCAAAAGCGCGACATTTTCCAATTTGATCAATGGCCTTAACTACAAAGTGGAAATCCTTGGAGGCGCCAACGGCGCGCCGGCAACGGAGAGTTTTGCGGACGGACTGGCCGGCTCGCAATGGAGTTTCAGCAGCACCAACGGAAGCACTTTTTCTATTGGTGCCAACACAAGTTTCCGAGGATTTTTCACAGTCAATGCCAGTGTCATAATGACCAACGGTGTTTTGACTGAATCCGCAGCGAACGGTAACGGTGTTTTTGAGATCGGGCGGCAATCATGGTTTACTTCCCAGCCCGGCAGCCTGGCTGGATCATTTACGCTGGACGGCCCGACAACGACTCTAAATCAATTTGGCGGCCAGGATTTTATTATGATCGGGCGTGCCGGTGTCAGCGCCGCTCCGTTCACATCCAGCCTGACCGTTCAAAATGGAGCCACCTTGATTGATCAAATATCCACTGCCAACAACGGCATTGCGATACCTCAAATCGGTTCAGGCGGCCCCGGCCAGATATCCATCTTCAACGTCTATGGTGGCACCGCAACCCTGGGTGCCGTCACCGGCGGCAACACCACCAATGGTCCGATCCTTCTGCAAGTTGGCGGATCATGGCCAAGTCAAGTTTCGCTCGTCAATCAAACCGGCGGCGTGATCAATGCCTGGACCGGGATCCAATTTGGCGGTACGGGGGCAAACCGCACCGGCGGTTCTGCCATTGTGACCAATTCCGGCGGCTTTCTTTACCTGGGATCCTCATCAGGTCTTGATGCACTCCGTTCGGGCACAACGGTCGGCGGCAGCCTTCCGCCGACAAATATCATTTCATTTTCCGGCGGCACGGTGGGCGCGTTGCAGTCATGGTCAGGGTCGGCGGCGCTGCCGATCACTCTGGGAACTCTGAACGGAAATATCACATTCCAAAGTGCGGATGCGAGTGCGACACCGCATGACATCACGCTCAATGGCGCGTTGACCGGCGCCGGAGGTTTTAACAAGACGGGAGCAGGACAGTTGATCTTGAATGCAGTCAATACCTATACGGGAAGCACGGTGGTCAGCAACGGCGTGTTACAGTTGACCACCGCCCTCGCCGCTTCCTCGAACGGGCCGGTGACCTTGGATGGTTCGGCCGGTTCACCCGATCTCAGGCTGGTGGTGTCCCATCAAGGGCAGTATTGGTCCGCAGGCACGATGACTTTTGCCGCGGGCTCACCGACGCTGGATTTTCAATATGGCTTGATCGTGCCCAGCAAG
>DATHOG010000049.1:0-5242 GCA_035485115.1 Candidatus Sulfotelmatobacter sp.
GGGCATGGGTATCTACACAAGTCGAGGGGTATTCGAGGACTGCATGGTTTTTGGCCAAAAAACGAGCATTTACAAAATTCAGTGTTCTGCAAAAAGTGCCCGAAAACGGCCCATTTCTGACTTGTGTAGATACCAATGCCCGCTGGGAGAGGGAACAGCCATATTTAGTTTCTGTTTTTTGCGTGCGATGCTCTGCAATCCAGCCGCTGGTTTTCGCGGGCAGCGGGAAGCATTTCACCCTCTCCCAGCGGGAGAGGGCCGGGGTGAGGGAGAAAATTGACGGAAAACGGAAGGCTATAAGCCTTCTTAAATTGCTGTAATTGAATGGCTTCATTTATATTCCCAGGATGGCACAAAGCTGTTCGAGCGACAGCGTCAGGAAAAAGTTCGTGATCAAAATGGTGATGGACGAATACACCACCGCCTCGGTCGTCGCGCGGCCCACACCTTCCGCGCCCGCGCCGCAAGACAGCCCCTTGTAACAACTGATGAGCGCGATGATGCCGCCATACACAAATGACTTGATGAGGCCGATCATGATGTCCGAATCATGCGAATATTTCAGCGTGTTGTACCACAGGTAGACCGGGTCGATGCCGAGCAGGCCCACGGCGACGAGATAAGCCGCCCCGATGCCGAAGCTCATGGACTCGATGGTCAGCAGCGGCAGCGCAATGGTCGAGGCCATCAGGCGCGGCACCACAAGATAATCCACCGGATGCGTCGCCAGCGTGCGGAGCGCGTCAATCTGCTCCGTCACCTTCATCGAGCCGATTTCCGCCGCGATCGCCGCCCCCACGCGCCCGGAAACCATCAGCGCCGTCAGCACCGGCCCGAGTTCGCTGCACATCGAGACGCTCACCACCGCCAGCGTGGCCGTGTCCATCTTGATCTTGTGGAATTGGAAATATGTCTGCGCCGCCAGCACCATGCCCGTGAATGCGCCCGTGACCAACACCACCGACTGCGACTTGATGCCGATGAAATAAATCTGATACATCAGATCCTTGCGCGAAAACTTGAAGGTGAGGCTCGAGGCGATGGCATCGCGCGACAATAAGGCGACACGGCCCAGCCCCTCCAGCCAGACGCCGATCCACGTGTTCGCGATAAAATTCATCGCAGCCAAGCTAACAAACGGACGCGAACGAGCCAACGAGAGATTTCCGTTTTGACAATCATCCTCATCCTCGTCCTCGTAATCATAATCACCCCTTGTCAGGCTCGGACTGGCTGCATAATTCAGCCAGCCGCTCCTGCCGTTCCTTTCGTGTAAGCCTGTCCTGACGGATCACGTCGCGCACCGCGGGAAATTCCACCCATTCCTGAAAAAACGCGATCACCTCCGCATCGGTTTTTTCCTGTTCCCGATTCATCCGCGCCTGTTCCACCTTCACCCGCGCCCCGCTATGGTCACCTCGGCGCACCATCACCACATCCTGCAAAAAATTACGCAACGTCTTCACATCCGGTTCCTGGTCCTGGCTCGCTTCCATCAACTTCCGCACCGCCATCAGATAACGCACCGTCACCCACGAAGCCATCTGATCCGTTAATGAAAGCACCCCCGGTGCCTGCAATTCCGCCGTTTCCTCCGCCATTTCACGCGCCATTTCCTTCGCCTCCTCCCGCCACAGCCATTGTTGATAGCCCCGCTTCCGCCATTCCGACAGGTTTTGCTCCACAATCGGCTGCCCGCCGAATTGCTCCCTTATTATATCCCGGACGGGCTCCAGCCCGTTCAGCCAGGCCACCAGCACCTTGCCCCGCTCCCCGTTCTGCAGGCGACGATTCAATTCCTCCTGCACCGCCTTCGGCAGCCGTCCAATTTTGCCTCTTGCTGTCATAGTCATAATTTTTTGGTCGGATTAACTCGGATTAACTCGGATAAAATTTTTCAAGGGCCCGGCTCGTGGCTTAATTCAGGACATTCCGGCCCCTCGCCCGGCCCTTCTGCCGATTCCGCACTTCGCACTTCGCATTCCGTGCTTCCCGTCGGCCCGTCCGGCTCGGACTCCGCCCTCGCCTTCGCCTCTGACTTCTTTATTGATTCAATTGCATCCGCGCCAAATAGCTTCTTCCGCAACTCCTCAAGCATCTCCCTGTCACTGGGCCCGCCTCCCTTCGCCCTCAGTGCCGCCCCCACCCGCTCCAACGCCCGCCGATACGGTGCCAGCCGCACCGACCGCATCTTGTCTCGGCTTTTCATAAAAATCGTCAAACGTTTATCGTAGATCGTAAATGAGAAGGTTGGACATCCGCTGTCCATGTGGATAACTCGTGAAATCAAATATGGTAGAGCAAAGACGAGATAAGGTTCGTTCGGCTAACCTCGCTCGGCGATTTGGTTGACCATTCAAAACTACGGCGATAGCCTCACACCGTGGAAGAAACACACGAACAGGCTGTTATCCGGTTGCTTACGCTGCTGGCTGATTCAGTTGAACCTGTTTCATCGGATGAAACGTGGTTATTGACTGACATCGCTGTTCTGGCAGAACTGGCGACGGCCGGTTTTGTGTCCGCAGGTGATATTGTCCGCGCTGGCCAAGGCCAAATTGTCGCCATCGTTTGCGTGCAGATAAATCCAAGTGGCCGGCAGTATCTCGCCGAATTACAAAAACAAGCTGAAGTAAAAACGTCTATCGGTTTTGTAAAGGAGCACCGATTTGCATTTTATAAGTGGTTTTTTGGCATTGTTGGGCCTGTCATTGCCGGATTGGTTCTATGGCACTTGACACATCAAGATACGCCTCATCAGGAGCACAAAAACCAGCATTACGCTCATCAAGAACTATGACAGTGAATTTGAAAACATGACGAAAAAACGGACATCGGCAGCGACCGCTATTTTGGAGTTCATGGAAAAAAGTGACTGGAGTGCGGTAACAAACAACACTGATGGCTTGGACGCAGTTTTAGGCTTTTTTGATACTTTAGGTTACGGTCTTGAGAAAAAACAATTGGATGCCGACGGCGTATATGAATATTTCTGCGATGATATTTTGAGCTATTATCAGGGATGCGAAGAATATATCCGCAAGGTTCATCAATCAGACCCCACGGAATTTGTTCATTTTAAGCCGCTGTATGAAGCGATGCGGATTGCCGCAGCCAACCAGCCGCCCAAAATTAGCACCAACGAAATTTATTTCACGAAGCCAGAGCTGATCAAATTTTTCCAGTCTGAAACGAATTCGGTAAACCTGAAAGACAAGTGACGAACTAAAAATTACGCCCGAGCCCAACGATTTTTCCCAAATCGTATATTCTTTGCGCCTTTGCGTGAGATTTTATTCCAACCCGCAATTCTTCCGCGCGCGCTTTAAAACCTTCTGCGCCAATGTCCGTGCCTTGCCCGCGCCGTCAGCCAACACGCCGTGGACATAGTCCAGATTAGCCGCCAATTCAGCGCGTTTCTTCCGCGCGTCGGCAAAGTAGTTCCAGTAGTTCTCAAATAGCGCCTTCTTCAGATCGCCGTAACCGAGCCCGCCGGCGCGGAGCCGGGTCTCATAATCCGCCGCGACTTCCGGGGTCGCCAGCAGCTTGAGCAACTGGATGGCAAGATTTTTGTCGGCGTCGGGCTTGGGTTCCTCGGGCGTGCGCGAGTCCATCTTGATGCCCATGACTTTTTTGCGGAGCGCCTTTTCCTCCCCGAAAATCTCCAGCGTGTTGCCATAGCTCTTGGACATCTTGTCGCCGTCGAGGCCGGGGACGACCGCCGTGTCTTCGCGGATCTGTTCCTTGGGCACCACAAACGTCTCGCCGTAGGTGGCGTTGAATTTGACGGCAATGTCGCGCGTGACTTCGACGTGCTGTTTCTGGTCCTTACCGACGGGAACCAGGTTGGAATCGTAGATCAATATGTCCGCGGCCATCAGCACCGGGTAAGCAAAAATGCCGTGGTTCGGCGCAATGCCGCGCGCGAGCTTGTCCTTGTAGCTGTGGCAATTCTCGAGCATCGGCATGGGCGTGAGCGTGGTCAGCAGCCAGGCGAGTTCGGTCACTTCGGGCACGTCGGATTGCTTGAAGAAGACGGATTTCTTCGGGTCGAGGCCGCACGCGAGGAAATCGAGCGCCACGTCCAAGGTATTTTTTCGCCGTTCGTCCGCGTCGAACAACGAGGTCATGGAGTGGTAATCGGCGATGAAGTAAAAAGCCTCGCCCTTGTCTTGCAGGGCGATGGCCGGCTGCATCATCCCGAAGTAATTTCCGAGATGAAGCGCGCCGCTGGGCTGGATACCGGACAAAATTCTCATGGTAATAATAAATTACAGAAACAGAATATAATGTTTTAAGAAAAACTGCGGCCGGCTGGGCTGGGCAGGTATTCTCCCTCACCCCGGCCCTCTCCCGCTGGGAGAGGGAGAAACGCTCGCTGCGTTTCGAAATGGCTAGGGCTGGATTCAGGAGTATGACTGACAAATTTTACAGTTCCATTCAACAGCTGTCCCCTCTCCCAGCGGGAGAGGGTCAGGGTGAGGGAGAACGCGGCTTTCATGGTTTGAGCTTGAACCCAAAGCGCCAGAGGACTGGCGCACTCCAAAAGCTGGCGCAAAATTCGTACGCTTTCATGACCGCGAAGCGTCTTGGACTGCGGCAGTCCTCTGCCGCTTTGCGTGGCAACGAGAAAATGCACCGCACGGTCTGGCGCTTCATTGATGAACATAGTCTCCAACAAAAAATTCACAATTTCCCCTTGGTGCTCGGCAGCCGGCCCGCGATGCGCGGGTCGTGCCGGCGCGCGGCGTCCACGGCACGCGCGAAGGCCTTGAACAATGCCTCGACGATATGGTGCGGTTCGTCGCCGTAGAGGAGTTCGAGGTGCAGGTTGCAGCGGGCCTCGTTCGTGAAGCCTTGGAAAAACTCGCGGGCCAGCCCGAAACGAAAACGGCTGGAAACATCCTGATTTTTTTCCGCATCGGCGATCGCGTGCGAAAATTTGTCCAGCCCGCGCCAGACCAGGTGCGGACGTCCGCTGAAATCCACGACGCAACGCGCGAGGCATTCATCCATCGGCACATACGCCTCGCCGCGGACAGGCTGAATGCCTGTTTTGTCATTTTCGGGGTTTAGTGGATGAAAGCCGTGGCCATAGCGGCGGATGCCGCGCTTGTCGCCCAGCGCGCTGGCGAACGCCTGTCCGAGCGCGATGCCGCAGTCCTCGACGGTGTGGTGCGCATCCACTTCGAGGTCGCCGTCGCAATGCAATTCCAGGTCCACCGTCGCGTGCTTCGCGAAG
>DATHOG010000050.1:0-2552 GCA_035485115.1 Candidatus Sulfotelmatobacter sp.
CGCCATACTTCCGGTTTTTATGCGAACGTCATTTTCAACGGCACGCCCGCGACGGTGGCGCAGTTGCAGACGAAGTTTGCGCTGAACGAAGAAGTGTTCCGCGTGCTGTTCACCTCGGCCGAAGAGCCGAAGGCCGCGAAATAACCGCGCCCGAATTTATGGCCAGCTTCAACAAAGTCATCCTCGTCGGGAACCTGACGCGCGATCCGGAATTGCGCTACACGCCCAAGGGGACGGCCATCGCCAAGATCGGCCTCGCGGTCAACCGCGTCTGGACGAATGAAGCCGGCGAGAAGAAGGAAGAAGTCACGTTTGTGGACGTGGATGTTTTCGGCCGTACCGCCGAAAACGTGGGCCAGTACATGCGCAAAGGCCGTCCGATCTTGATCGAAGGCCGCTTGAAGCTCGACCAGTGGGATGACAAACAAACCGGTCAAAAGAAAAGCAAACTTTCCGTGGTGGCCGAGACCGTGCAATTTCTCGGCAGCGCACCAGGCGGCGGTGAAGGCGGAAGCAGTCCCGCCCCGCGTCCGCAACGTCCCGCGTCCGCTGCTGCACCCAGCGCGCCCGCCGGTGAACCGGTTGAAGGCGACGGCCCGCCGGAGAGCGATGACGTTCCATTTTGATTTTTAACCGCAGCAATAAACAAATTTTGTATGGCAAAAACTGAAGTCATTCTTACCCATAATATCGTCGGCCTCGGCGGCGAATCCGACCAGGTCAAGGTCGCGGCCGGCTACGCGCGCAATTACCTGTTCCCGCAAGGTTTTGCGATCCCGGTTACGCAGGCCAACAAGCGCCATCTCGAAGCGCTCAAGCAGAAGCGCGCGGAGCGCGAAGCGCATGAGTTCAACCACATGACCGAGCTCTCGAAGGCGCTGCAGAAGCTCGTCTGCGTCATCACGGTCAAGACCGGCGAGGACGGAAAGCTTTTCGGCACGGTGACCGCCGGCATGATCGCGGACGAATTGAAGCACCAGTTTGAGATCACACTCGACAAAAAGAAGATCCATCTTACCTCTCCCATCAAGTCGCTGGGCGAACACGAAGTCGAACTGCCGCTGCACCACGACGTCAAGGCGACGCTGAAAATTCGCGTGGAAAGCACCACGCCGATCACTGCGCCGACCGAGGCGGCCAAGGATGAAAAACCCCATTCTGAAAAACGCGGCAAGCGTCCGGTGGCGGAAAAGGCGGAACCCGTCGTCGAGGAAAAGCCCAAGGCCGAAAAGAAGCCGAAGAAGGCCAAGGCGGAATAAAAGTAATCTCAACAAAAAAACCACGGAAAATATTTTCCGTGGTTTTTTTGTTTTAGGCTTTGACCGCGCGACGCGATTGCTGTTCCATTCCTGCAAACAAGGTTTTTATTTCCAATGAGCGGCAGCACAGACGCAGTCTATCCACCCGGCTTTCGCGCCCGGCGGGGTTTGAACTGGGCCACGGTCGGACTGATGTACACCAGTTTTTATCTGTGCCGTTATAATTTCTCCTACGCCAACAAGTCGATTTCCGACGAGTTCCATTTCAGCAAATCCAACATCAGCACCATCCTGATGTTGAACTTCTTCGCCTACGGCTGCGGCCAGATCATCAATGGCCTGCTTACCGATCGTATCGGCGGCAAACGCGCGATGCTCATCGGTACCGCCGGCACGATTGTGACAAACGTGCTTTTCGGAGCGGCGTCGTTCTGGGGAATGCTTTGGCTGTTCGCGCTGCTTTGGGGCGTGAACGGCTATCTGCAATCGTTTGGCTCGCCTGGCTTTATCAAGATTAACAGTGCGTGGTTCAGTGAAAAGAAGCGCGGCATTTTTGCAGGCATTTTTGGCATGATGATCAATCTTGGCCGTATAGTGGCGACCGTGCTTTTGCCCGCCCTGCTCGCTGGTTTTACTTTTCTCTGGATGTGGCACATCCCGCCACAGCATTGGCGCTGGCTGTTTTGGATTCCCGCAATTGTCGCCAGCGTCGTCGCCATCGTGCTGGTGATTGTGGTCAAGGACACACCGGAGGAATGCGGCTACAAAAACCTTTTCGCCGGCGAGGACGACCATGCAGATGCGAATGTTCACGGCCAGATCGGAACCGTGTTCAAGGAAATCGTTACGAATCCCATGGTGTGGATCATTGCTTTCACATACGCCTGCACGGGTGCGGTGCGGCAAAGCATCGACCAATGGTTCCCGCGTTATTTTCAGGAGGTGCATCACCTCGACATGACGAGCAGCAAGTTTCAATGGCTCGGCGTCGCCATCCCGATTGTCGCCTCGCTGGGTTCATTTTTTTCCGGCTGGGTCTCGGACCGGTTTTTTCATTCACGCCGCGCGCCAGTCGCGGCGGCGATTTATGCCATCGAAGTGTTGGTGCTGCTGTCGGCAACCTTTGTCCATACCTTGAACTCGGCGTTGTTTTTCTTCGTATTGGTGTCGTTTACGGTCAACTCAACACATTCGCTCCTCGGCCCGGCGGCGGCAATGGACATCGGCGGGCGCAAGGCGGCGGCATTTGCATCCGGTTGTATTGATGCCTTCCAATATTTCGGCGCAGCGGTG
>DATHOG010000051.1:0-26045 GCA_035485115.1 Candidatus Sulfotelmatobacter sp.
CGGCCACTTTCAGATTATCGTCCGCGTCCCCCTCCATGCAATAATTCATGGAATAACTGCGCACGCGATCCATAGATTGGCCCCCTTCATTACATTGCCAAGTGTCATCAGGGCATTTAAACATTTTTGCCGTATAACTGCAATAAGGACCCGTCAATGCGCGCGTAAGAATGATGGTGTTGGTGTTATCGGTATTGTTCGGAGCCCAACTTAAATAGCCAAACACCCAGGAATTCGATTGAGCGAGTTGATTCGGCGGATTGGGCATGATTTTATCATTGAAATCCTGGGCATACATCACCCAACACAAGTCCAATTGCTTGTGATTGCCCAGGCAGTATTGTTTGCGGGCTTTCTCCTTGGCCGCAGCCAAAGCCGGCAGCAACATGGCCGCCAAAATGGCGATAATGGCGATGACCACCAGCAACTCAATGAGCGTGAAGGCGCCCCGACGCGCCTTCACGCCACCCACGGGTTCCCCGGTGGACGGACTCGATATCATGACTTCCCGGCTTCTCATCGCTTCACTTCTGGTGGCACCTAATTTATTTATTATTGGCATAACTTTGATTCGATTTCGCCGGCGGTGATTATTGCTGCAATAGCAGCCGGTAGAACAGGTTGTTGCCACCCTGCGGTACGATTACTTGATTTAGGTTATTGGTGAGCACGCTTTGATTCGTCAGGCTCAACCAATTGGTCGTGAGCAAATTCGTATTTTGCAGAACCCCATAATTTCCGACGATGGCTCCCGACCACGAAAGCAAGGCATTGGTGCCGGTGAGATTGATGGCCGTTATCGGTATGCTGATGAACTGGAAGTTCTGGATGGTCTGGACGGACGTGTCACCACCGTAAGAAGCGGTGAATCCGACATAGGCGGTTTGAGATCCCAATATCCCCGTGATGTCTCCCACGGCAAGGTTGGTGCTGAACGTGGCCGCATTGACTTCATTCGACAAGGTCAACGCCAACTGCCCGCTGGCGTAATACATCGAAACATCCACCGGACCATTGGTCAAACTGACACTTCCCGGAACCGCCGTGGAGCCAATGTTTCCATTGTAGCCGATGGCATATCCCATGCCCCCTACCCCATTGCCAGGGAAGATGTTAAATTGCAACGCGACACTGGGCACTATTGTGCCGAATCCGAGTTGCCCGCCGCCGCTACCTGAAGCTGCGGCACCCCTTGAATCATCCTGGAGGCAGAAGGTGAGCCCGTCCGCCAGCGGAATGGTGGTTGCAAATTGCGCCTGGTAAGTGAATGAAGCCGTGAAGGCGCCGATATATTGCGGAATCTTGAAGAAGGAGGAACTGGTGCCGCCGCCATTACCGGGATCGGTCATGCTTAACACACCACTGGACCAACGCGCGCTCCCGGCAAACGTCCATCCGTTAGTGGGGTTGAGCGTCAACGGCAAAACGCCCGAAACGATGAGGCTGGCAACACTGCTGGTGGCGGAGCCAAAATTATTGGTGGCGACCACCTGGTAATTACCCACGTCACCAGCCTGCAGGTTGGCGATGGTGAGAAAATTACTTTTTGCGCCGTTGATCCGGCTGTTGTTGGCCAGATTCACCCAGCCAACCGTGTTGGAGAACTGCCATTGGTAAGCCAGCGGCAGCGTGCCCCAGGCCGTAACGTGATTGGTGGCACCACCTCCGGGAAGTCCAAAAAACGGATTCTGCACGTCCGGATTAAAGGTCGGAATGCCGGCAAAAACATTGACACTGGCTGTTATTGAGTTGGTCCCGCCATAGGGGTTGGTTGCCGTTAAATAGTAACTGTCACTGGCTTGCATGTTGGAAAGGACCAGAGTGCTGTTGGTCTGCCCGGCAATAATTGAATTCGAGTTCACGTCGAACCACTTCAACGCCAATGGTGACGAGCCGGCCGGCAACGTTGTAATCGTCAGGGTGCCGCCCGCATCTATATTAACAGGGCTTGCGGGCTGTTTAACGAAGAAAGGCGGGGAACTGGGGTACATGGCGAATACTTGATTTGAAGTCATCGCATAATTGTAAACGGCCGCATCATTGAGGAACCCCTTGAATTGAGCGCTGCCATAAGCACCGGCAGTGCCCCGGGCGCCAATCTGTAACGGAAGCGAAGAGGCATTGAAAAGCCCGACATTGGCAGGAAGCAGGACGTTGGTTTGCAGAATATTATCAACGTAAACGGCAAGGTTGCTATGCGCTTGATCGCATACACCCACGACCCAATGCCAGTTTGAATCTGCGCCTAGATTAACCGCGGTGTTGGCGCTATAAGCATTCGCATTTGCATCCCTTACAAAGAGCCGCACATCGTTTCCGGGAGCGCCTTCATCCAGCGCAAACTCCTCGAAGTTGATGAAGCCCTTGCCCACCAAAGTGCCGCTTCCCGGTTGGGCGGTGGCGTTGCCGTTGGCCCACGCCATCACTGTAAATTCGGCATTGCCGCCGGACGGAACACTAAAGTCAATGTTCGTTCCCACTGCCCCCACGAAACATCCCGAAGCGGCAAAGGCGCCAAATTGCGCCGCCTGCTCCGTGGGATCTGTCGCCGGGCTGTAACCACTGCCGCCAAGCGCGTTGGCAAGGTAAACATTGGTATAAAGGCCATTGTTGCCGCTCGAGTAATCATTTGCAATGGCACCGGGGTTGCCGTCAAACTGCCCGTCATCAGGCTCATTAAGACGCCAATAAGCAACGGGTTTGGCAGCAAAGACCGCCTGCGGGAATGGCGCCAGCGTGGTCAAGTATTGCACCGACCAGACCATGCTGGTCACCGCGCCATACACATTGGTTACGACGCAATAGAAGTTTGTCGGACTGCTGACCTGGCAGTTCGTAAACGTCAGGCTGGAGTTGGTCGCTCCGCCCATGGCCACACCATTTGTCATCCATTTATAGGAGATCGGCAGCGCACCGGATGCCATGGCTGAGAAGGTCGGGCTTGAACCGAGATAATTGGTTCCAAGATAATTGGTCCCGCCATACAGCGTGATTGGATTGGTATAAGATATCGGGAATTGCCCCACGATAAACTCCAGATTCGATACGACCGTCAGGCTAACCGGCGCGCTGGTTGCAGCCCCGGAAGCGTTCGTTATCACGACATAGTAGCTCCCGGCATTTGCGGCCACCACGGGATTGAGAATTAAACTCGCGCCAATTTGTCCGCCGATGGCAACGCCATTACTATACCATTGATAGAAAAACGGCCCGGTTCCGCCGACCGTCACCGTATTGGTGAAGGCGCCGTTCAGGTCGGCCCATGTCGTCACCGGTGCCCCCAGGATGACTGGCGCCGGCTCGGCGGTATAAAACAAGTTCCGAATCTGGCTGGCGGTCAGCAAGTTGGTGAAGTAGGCCACATGCGCCACCCGGCCGGCAAAAGTCTGCTGCGCGGTGTTATAAGTTGCGTGGTTGGTCGGTTCCAGATACTCCGGGCCGTTGCCAATGAAAACATCCATGGTCGGCTTGCCGGGAATGGCCGAGTTGTTTTGAACAAATGCGGTGGCGGTGCCATCGTCAAGAAAAAGTGTCACATTGGTGCCCACACCACTGACGCAGCTGGATTCAAGGGTGGCCATGTGCCAGTTGCCATCATCTATGTTAAACATTACCGGCAAGACCGCGTTGGTCGGCGCGATATTTGCCTGGCCGCCCACGCCCTTATATCCCTTGGTATTGCCATTCTGCAACTGAATCTTCCATGACGAATCGCTATGACTGACCACGGCATTGAATCGGTTGTTGTCTTCCGGATTTGGCTTGAACCAGGTGACAACTGTGAAATTGTTCGTTACGTCAGTCGGATCCATTTCGGCGTTATAGCCTGCATCCGCTGCACCAACCAGGCCGTTAAATGAAAAGGAGTTGGTCAAGGCGCCAAAACCCGCATACTGCGGCCCCGGCGATCCCACCACCACTCCCGGCTCAATCACACCGCTGGTTCCATGCGTGTTGAAATTAGTCATGCTTCCGCCGGCCGATCCATAATTTGCAAATGTTGGCAGCGAGCTGCTCGTCAGCGGAATCGAAACGAATGCCGGCGCGTCCATCCGCCAATACATGGCCGGACTGTCTGCCAATATGGTCGACATGTATGTCCCCAGACCATTGGTTGCGGCAGCGTAATGATTGGTAATTTGAGTGTACGTCAACGCGTTGGTATAAATGGCCACTTCGTCCACAGACCCGTGATATGGATTGCCGCTGTAACTGCGGGTTTGTCCAAATAGAATTGGATCCCAAGTATCGGCCTGAAAAGTGGCGCCCGCGACCGGGGAGCCGAAGCCACTAGCCACAGGGCTGACACCAGTTGTGACCGGACACTGAAAATTCATCTGGCTGGTGCCGCCATTGACGCTATTGTTCAGGTTGGTGCTGTACATATACAACCAGGCGTTGGTGCCGTCGAATACGCCGACGAGATAAACCCATGAGTTCACATATCCCTGGGCGGCATTATTAAGCCAGATACCGCTATTGTTAACTTCCGCTTCGGCACCGCTGGTGAAACCAATGCCGTTGAAAACATGAAAACTAAAGCACGGGGGATTGTTGCCCGCCAACGTGCCCCGGTACGAAGCAAAATTCTGACACAACGACCAGCCGCAGGCATTGGTCGTATTGTAGTGGCCGCCCGCATTATTCGCGCTGGCAGTCTGGTTGATCATGGAAACAAATGAAGCAGCACTTGTCGCCCGCGCCCAACATTCCACAGTGAATGGCTGGCCCGTCGCCAAGGAAACACGGTTGTCCGTCGTCGGCACAAAGGCAGACGAATTGGCATTCCCCAGAAAATTCACGGCGGTGTCACTGTCGCCCGTAATCGCCCCCGGCTGACCGTGCGCCGCGTTGGTGCTGCTATAGTAAGCATTGGCAACCTGGCCTAGAAAACCCAAATTGGTTTCCACGTCCGCCCGCGGCGGCTGCGTCGTCTCCTGCAATGGCCAGTATGCCACCGGGTTGAGACTCATTACCGCGTTTGAGTACAGTGATTGCGAGTTGACCACGTTTGTCGCCATCGCCACTAAAAAGGCGAACATGAACGATTTGAACGATTTGATGTTCATATGATATGGGTCTGTTGTTGTGTTTGGGTTTTTTGGATTGCGGGTTCCGATTTGGAAGATGTGATTGTTCTACTTCACTGCCTAAAGAGTGAATTACCTTTGATGGTCGTGCGTACAGACATAGAGTTATTTTCATTCATACTGTTTATATGGAACAAAACCTCCAGAAGTCTGGTCGGAAAAGCAATTCCCGCCGGGAAGCGGTACCGAAGGAATGAATATTTCTCATAATGACGACAAAGTCAATCGTTATTTATTGTTTTTGTGGCGGACCGGTTCATCGCTGCCACGGTAGAGGTGCCCGGGTTACGAGTTGACGTACGCGCACGCGGGCTAACGCCAAAGGGATTCTGGTGGGGCATGCTTTTATCTTAAGACAGAAACAGTTTGCCGGGTATGGCATGTTTGGGTCATCCATGGTCCGTTGTTTCTTGAACGGTTTGCAGGATGGATTTAAGCTGTGCTTGTGTTTCCAGCGGCAAATCATTTAACCCGTTTGCTTGTTTTTGCGGGATTGGTTTGGTTCCTTGCCGGTTCTGCTGCGCCGGCTTCCACCAACTCCACATGGTTCACCCGTTTCTGGGAAACCGACGACGGGCTGATTAACAACAACATCCTGGCAACGTTCCAAGGCCAGGATAATTATTTATGGGTGGTTCCATCGGTCGGGCTGATGCGGTTCGACGGCGTCAAGTTCAGCCGCTTTCCCATCGAAGATATTACCGGTCCGATTGACAATCACATTCGCACAGCCCTGTGTGGCCGGACGGGTGTGCTTTGGATGGTCACAACTGGCGGGCGGGTGATCGGCCTGAGGCCGGATTTCTCCGTGGTTAAGGTTCCTGCAACCAGTCTGCCGGGCAGTCTGCCAGCGAGTCTGGCCGAAGATGAAGAGGGTGCGCTCTGGGTGGGATATAACAACGTCATCATTCGGGTTAAAGCCGGACAAGTGAGCCAATTTGCCACCGGAGAAGGCGTTCCCAAAGGTATTTTCCATTCCTTGACCGGCGACGGTGCCGGCAACATCTGGCTGGCCAAGGGAAATGAAATCCGCCTTTTCCGGAACGGGCGTTTCCAGCCGGTGGCCAGGATGGCAGAAGTGCAGTCCCTGGCTGCCACTCATGCCAACGGCGTCTGGTTTGTGGCCAACACCCATCTCTATGCTTGTAACACGAATGGCACATTGCAGGACTGCGGGGCTTCCCCGGACTTTACGCACACGACGAGAAGAGCGTTGCTGGAAGATCACACCGGCGCAGTCTGGATCGGCACTGATCGCAATGGATTGTTTCGTCGTGACAAATCAGGTTTTGAACAAATCGTAACTTCCAGTTTGAGCATCGTGGCGCTTGCGGAAGACCGTGAGGGCAACATTTGGGTCAGCTTTGAAGGCGGGGGACTGGCGCGTGTTTCTTTGAATGGTGTGCAACAAGAAGTCTCAAACAGCCTGGACTTGGAAGAAATTCGATCCGTTTGTCAGGACGCCGATGGCAGGTTGTGGGGAGCGACGCAAACGGGCGGACTGATTTCCAAAATCAACGGCGAGTGGGAACCTATTCTCACCAACGCCCCATTCAACGGAGCCGTGAGATGCGTGGCGGCTGACGCCGGTGGCGGGATTTGGATCGGCACGCAGGACAAAAAACTGCTGCATCTCGTCGATACTAATTGCACAACGTGGGGAAACCTGGCTCACGGCCCCATCAACTCGCTCCTGCCGGCATCAAATGGAGACTTATGGATTCTCGCCGGCGATACCCTGGAACGTTTGCACGATGGACAACTCAAGGAGGTGCCCCTGCCGTACAAGGTTGACGGATTTATTTCCGCCATCGCCGAAGATGCCAAGGGAAACATCTGGGTGGGCGCAATGGGCATGGTCCTGCGATTCACCGGAAACGAGTTTGTGGACGAAACGCCGCGCCTGCCGATTTCGGGCCACCACATCTGCTGCCTTTGTGGAACTCCCGACGGAAGCATGTGGATCAGTTGCGGGGGGCTTGGGCTGCTGCGATTCAAAGACGGGAGCATTGGCCAGGTTGGAATGGAGCAGGGATTGTTTAATGATTTCATTTCGCAAATCGTCGCCGACCACCACGGCCGGCTTTGGTTTGGATCCGATCATGGCATTTTCAATGTCCAGCAGCGCGAACTGGAGCAGGCCATGGAGGATCACACCGTCCGTTTGCGCCCAATTGTGTATGGACGGAATGAGGGCTTGTTCAGTCTGGAAGCCCTCTTCAGCACCACCGCACCATTTGTCCTGCCGCGCGCCTTTTGCACCCGCGACGGCCGGTTATGGTTGTTTACACACACCGCCATCGTGACGGCGGACCCCAAAGTTGTCCCCAAAAACGATTCCCCGCCGCCGGTCTTATTGACAGGGGTTGCGATGGATGGACAAACCATTGCCAACTACGGCGGCGTGGCGCCGGCCCAGATGGTCGCCAACTTGAAAACGCTGCAGGCGCCGCTGCGCCTGCCGCCCGGCTACCGCCATTTGGAGCTGGATTTTACCGCCTTCCATTTTGCTGCGCCGGAAAACCTTCATTTCCGTTATCAACTGGCAGGCTTCGATAATGACTGGATTGACGCGGGGTCGGACCGCCATGCGGATTATTCGCGGCTGACCTATGGAAATTACGAGTTCCGCATCGCGGCCTGTGTCGGCGACGGACCGTGGAGCGAATCACCCGGGATACTGGCCTTCACCGTGCTGCCGTTCTTCTGGCAGACTTGGTGGTTTCGCCTCGGTACGGTGCTGCTCTTCACTACGTCCGTGGTTGTCATCGTGCGTTATATTTCATTCCGGCAGCAGCAGGCAAAAATGCACCTGCTGGAACAGCGCGCCGCGCTTGACCGCGAGCGAACCCGCATTGCCCGCGACCTGCACGACGATATGGGCTGCACCCTGAACATGGTGGCGTTGACCTTGGACATGACGCAACGCGAAGCCGGAGTGGGGGAAGCGCTGAATGGGAAAATTGAACACTGCTCCACCATCGTCCGCCAGGTGGGCCGGTCGGTGGACCAGATCGTCTGGGCCATCAACCCGCGCAACGATACGCTCCGCTACATGGTGGACTACATCAGCCAGTTTGCCGTTGAATTCCTGAATGCGGCTGACATCCCCTGCCGCATGGATTTGCCGGAAAGTTTCCCGGATCAAATGATTTCGCCGGAAGCGCGGCACAACTTGCTCCTGGTGGTCAAGGAGGCGTTGAACAACGTCCTCCGCCATGCCCATGCCAGCGAAGTCCGGGTGCGGCTCACCGTCTCCGAAAATCAAGTCACCATCGTCATCGAAGATAATGGGCGCGGGTTCGAGCATCCGCCGGATAATACGTCTTGTGACGGGCTGCGCAACATGCGCCAACGGATGGAAGAAATCGGCGGCCAGTTTCAACTTGCCAGCCGGCCGGGTGCCGGCACCCGCGTGGCCTTTCTTTATTCCTGGCCCTTGCACAACGGACGATGACGGGAACCCAAACATGCCATATCATTCGCCCCGCGCCGCAGTAAAGTGGTTCGTGGCATGGCAAACGATTTAATGCCTATTAAAATTTGCATCGTGGAGGACAACGCCCAGCTGCGCGAAAGCGTGGCGCAGGTGCTGAACCAGGCGCCGGGGCTTCGTTGCACGAGCACTTACGGCAGCGCGGAAGCCGCCTTGCACGATCTACCCTCCCAAAAACCGGACGTGGCGCTGGTGGATATCCATCTGCCCGGCATGAACGGCATCGAATGTGTCGCCGAACTCAAGTTGCAATTGCCGCAACTGCAGGTGTTGATGCTGACTCGTTACGAACAGAGCGACATGATCTTCGACTCGATTCGCGCCGGCGCAAGCGGTTACCTGTTGAAACACACCTCGGCGGCGGATTTGGTTCAGGCGGTGGAACAGGTTCACGCCGGCGGCGCGCCCATGACGATGCAGATCGCGCGGAAAGTCATCAATCATTTTCAACAAATCCGAAAGCCGGCGTCAGACGTGGAAAAACTGACGCAGCGCGAGCAGGAAGTTCTTAATTTCCTGGCCAAAGGTTATCTTTACAAGGAAATTGCCGCCACGCTGGGGATCAGCATCAACACCCTGCGGAATCATCTGCGCGCTATTTACGACAAGCTGCACGTTCATTCCCGAACCGAAGCCACCGTGAAATTTCTTGAGCGGTGATGATTGGAGACTTCCGCTAGAGCATTTTAAAATAGCTATATCCGCATTATTTCCCTCACCCTAACCCTCTCCCGCTGGGAGAGGGAACAGCCATGTTTGCCTTTCTTTTATTGAGCACGGCATGCTCCAATCCAGCCGCTGGTTTTCGTCCGAAGCTGGGAGCGTTTCTCCCTCTCCCAGCGGGAGCAGCGACAGCGGCTATGGCGGGTGAGGGAGAACATTATCGGAAACCAACGGCTATAATTTGTCTTGAACCGATCTAGTTGGTTGTTTGCGGCTGGTTTTCGGGTGCCGGAAGGCCCAGCTCGATTTCTTCGAGCGTTTTGCCTTTGGTTTCTTCCAGATATTTCAGGACGAACAGCAGGCATAGGACGCACATGGCACCGTAGATCACGAAACAGTACCCCTTCAGGTTGTTCAGCAGGTAGGGAAACGTCAGGGTCACCACAAAGTCCGCGGCCCAAAGCGTGAACGTGGTGACGGCGACGGCGTAGCTGCGGAGGCGATTTGGGAAAATCTCGGCGATCAACACCCAAACGACCGGGCCCAATGAAAAACCAAACGCCGCCAGATAACCCATGATGCAAATCAGAACAAAATAACCTTCCGCATGGCCGGTGATAAAAGTCAGGGCGAGCAGGATCATGGCAATGCTCATGCCAATGGAACCGATGATCATCAAGGGCCTGCGTCCCACCTTGTCCACAAAAAACATGGAGACCACGGCAAAGGTCAAATTCACCATGCCCATCAACGCGGTTTGCAACAAGGCCGAATCGTTTCCAAACCCGGCGGATTTGAAGATGGCCGGCGCGTAATACATCACCACATTGATGCCCGTGATTTGCTGGAAGATGGCCAGCAACATTCCCACCATCAAAATCTTGAACATTCGCCCATGAAACAGCTCCCCCAGTTTGCCTTTGGAGGCTTTGAGCGTCTGCTGAATTTCTCCGTATTCGCGGCCGGCTTCGGCGGCCCCGTTGATCCGGGTCAAAATGTCCATCGCGGGCGCAATCTGCTCCTTTTCAATGAGCCAGCGCGGGCTTTCGGGAACGAACAATAGAAAGATAAAAAGTAAAAGCGAGGGCACAGCCATCACGCCCAGCATCCAGCGCCAATTATCGTCCCCGCCGACGCCGCGCAGGAAGAAATTTGCATAAAACGCCGAGGATTGTCCGAGGAAAATGGCGAAGAGATTGAGCGAAACCAGCTTGCCCCGGTGCTTGGGCGGAGACAGTTCCGCAATATATATGGGCGCCAGCATTGAGGCCCCGCCCACGGCGATGCCCGCAATGATGCGGTAAAGGATAAATACATCATAATGGGTCGTCAAAGCGCAGCCCAGCGATGAGAAAAGGAAAATCAAGGCGGTAAGCAGCAACGTTTTTTTGCGGCCAAACCGGCTGCTAACAGGACCGGCGACCACACAACCCATCATGCAGCCAATCAGAATGCAACTGGTCGTCCAACCCTTGCTGATTTCGTCCAAATTATAAATTTTTGGGCTGGAGATGTATTCGATGACGCCGGAAATAACGGAGGTGTCATAGCCAAAGAGAAATCCGCCGGCGGCGCCGACGAAGCAGACGAGGATGAGATATAAGTTCATGATGATTGATAATTTGCCTGGATTTTTTACCTGGATTTTGACCGGTTGAAACGGGATGACTGTCGGCACGCCATCCAATCACAAATGTCCGCCAGATCTGCCACCGGTGCCTGGGTGTGGGGCAACACGTGTAGATAAGGCGCGGGGCCGAATTCCGGAGTGAGCGTGGAGTTTTTCATCCCGCGCTTTTTCTGAGATGCCCAAATCTGGTCCCACCAGCCTTCGTGGACGGCCAGATGTCGCGCCCATTCTGGCGCGCGCGGGTCGGACACCTGCGGTCCTTGCTCATACCCGACCCGGGCATGCATATGATGGCAGTGCCGCGACGCGAGCTTGATGATCGGGCCGCAATCTTCGAGCAGACGTTCCGCCACACAAACCCAATGGCTGAAGTCACAGGTCAGTTTTAACTGCGGAAAACGAACAAGAATCAAACGGGTGGTCCAGGGATTCCCAAAATAACGCGAGCGATGCGTTTCATGGGAAATCGTCACGCCGATTTTTTGTTCGATCTCCAGCGCCGCGCCATAGAAATCTTCCGCTTCAGCGAAGCTCCAGGCGTCGGAGCCGCTATGGACGTTGAAAAAAAGAGGCTGATGGTCGAGGCATTCTTCAATCTGCTCCTTCAGGGAATTGAGATGCTGGCGCACGGTGCCGCCTCCCTTAAAATCATGGGTATAAGCCTGCGGTATCCAATCCATCTGACCCCGTTCAAGAAATTGGAAAAACTCCTGATGATCCGGCACAAACCGCAACGCCGCTTCCAACGCCGCGTAGCCCGTTCGCTGCCAGCGCGGCAGGTAATGGTCCAGTCCTGGCTGCAAATCCACACCCCACAAGTGGCGGACCAGTTTAAGTCTCATATGGTCTGGAAATCAAAATTCATCGAATGCGATCTGTTTTGATGATACGTTCAAACCCTCGAGCATTTCTATCGTGGCCTTGATCATGACCGGCGGGCCGCACAGATAAAATTCAACGCGCGTGGGATCGGCATGTTTCTTTAGATAATTTTCCAGCAACACCTCGTGGATGAATCCCGTCGGCCCGGTCCAATTGTCCGACGGCTGCGGTTCGGACAGGGCAAGGTGGAAGGTGAAATTGGGAAATTCTCCGGCCAGTTTCTTAAAATAACCCTGGTAAAAAATCTCCTGCCGTGACCGGGCGCCATACCAGTAACTCACCCGCCGCCCCGTCTTCAACGTCTCAAACAAATGTGACAGATGTGAACGCAACGGGGCCATGCCTGCGCCCCCGCCCACATAGACCATTTCCGCGTCACCCGGCTTGATGTGAAAATCGCCGAACGGCCCGATGGCCGTGACCCGGTCGCCGCGCTTGAGCCGGTGCATATACGCCGAACCCGCACCGGCGGGACAATCCTGCCCGCGCGGCGGCGTGGCGATGCGGACGTTAAAGCGAAGCTGCCGGTCAACGGCCGGGTTTGAAGCCAGCGAATAATTCCGCCGGACCGGCACTGCGTTTTCAGACCGGAAATCAAAGACATGCTGCGTCTTCCAAACTTCGGCGAACGGCATGTTTACGGCGATTTCATCGAATCGAATCTCACCGTATGCGGGGATGTCCAGTTGCAGGTAATCACCGGGCTGGTAGGGCGGCAGCGGCGTACCGGGCTCGGGCTCCAACACCAGTTCCTTGATAAAGGTCGCGACGTTTTCGTTGCTCGCGACGCGAAATTTGTAGGTGGTTTGCGGCCGCACCACGCCGCAACCGCCGGCGGAAGAAAGATCCAAAAAGATTTTGCCGTCATGCTCGCGGGCTTTATAAGTCTTGAGCGCGACGCAGACCGGCTGGCGTTGCGGCGAGCCGTCGGTGATGTCGAAGCGTCCATTATGTTTGGGGCATTCGATGAGCCTGCCTTTGACCAATCCATCAGCCAGATGCGTGTTGCCATGCGTGCAAATGCCATCGGTCGCGTGCAGCGATCCGTCAGCCAGGCGGTAAATGGCATAGGTCTTTTGCTCGTGGTCGAAGCGGATGACGTCTTCTTCTTTCAGAAAACTGCCGGCGCAAATCTCAACCCATCCATCCACGGCCTTCCCTTTGGCGATGAAAATATGGGCGGTGGGCGGGGCTTCGGCCCGGATTGTGGGCGTGGGTATTTTGCGTTTGACGAAATAGCCCGGGTCTTTCACCTGCCGCAGGACGGCGGGCACGATTTCGCACCACGCGTTCCAGATGCTGGAATAAGGCCTGGGCATGTCCGGCTTCACCAGTTCGTGGAGCTTCGGCAAATTATGATACGGCACCAGCGGAAACATGTGGTGTTCCACGTGATAATTCATGTTCCAGTAAAGGTAGCGGTTGACGGGATTCATATAGACTGTCCGGCAATTAAGCCGGTGGTCCAGTACATTTTCCGCCAGGCCCGCATGCTGGGTGTAGTAATAAACCGGCATGAGCCACGAACCGTAAAGCGTCGGCAGCCCGATGAACATCAGCGGAAGCAGGCTTCGCTGCCAGATCGCCAGTCCCAAAACACCGAGGTAAATCAACACGTAAATCCGCGCGCGCAAGATGACCTTCCCGTATTCGGACTCCGGCAGAAACGTTTTTTCCGCGGCGGAAATTCTTCCCGTGCAGTGGAGCATCACGCCGCGAAAAAATTTTGGGTAACCGGGCAGGGCAAAAAAATTGATGATGAACTGCACCAGACTCGGCGGACGCGGGACCGAAATTTCCGGGTCCCGCCCCACGATGATGGTATCGCTGTGATGGCGGGTATGGCTCCAGCGCCAGACCGTGGATTCGCGCATGACCATGAAGGATGCAATTTCATAAAGCATGTCGTTCAACCAGTCGGTTTTGAACGCGGTGCCATGCCCCGCCTCGTGCCAGCGCGAGTCTGATGTGGAGGCATAAAGCACGCCGTAGATCATGAACGGTACCGCCGCCCACCAGCTTCCCATCCGCCACAATTCATAGCCGGCCCAGCCGGAACCGATCAGCAACGCAAACCAAAGAAGCGTGTCACGGAGGGCGGGCCCGTCGCGACGCACCAGCAACTCGCGCATTTTTTCCTTCGGCACCGGCGAGGCATACCACGTAGCCTCGGCCAGCCCTTTGTCGATGGCCAGTGCAGAATCCCTGCCTACGAGGCTATAGTCGCTCAATTGCAAGGTCTGGGGGTCCATTGAATTTACTATAGCCGCGAACCCTTTGTTGAAAATGTCCCGCCTCACAAAATACATATCTCCCATCACAAACCGGCTATTTTTTGCTTTCCGGACGGCTCTGGATGGCAAGGGTGGCTGAACCCAGGCCCGGCCTTAAGGCTTTCCCGGGGCGGATTGCCATGCCTGTTGCCGCAGAACCTTTGGGGAAACTCCAAAATGCGCCTTGATCATGCGGGA
The DNA here is from genome assembly GCA_035485115.1 of Candidatus Sulfotelmatobacter sp. Lineage (GTDB taxonomy): Bacteria > Verrucomicrobiota > Verrucomicrobiia > Limisphaerales > UBA11358 > UBA11358. The sequence continues at coordinate 14,233 of DATHOG010000051.1, forward strand.
GAAATGAAACGGGTTTTGGAAGCCGCAACGGTCGGCAATCTCCGCGATGCTGTGCCCGGTTTCATAAAGCATCGTCGCCCCGTGTTCTGCGCGCCTCCGCCACAAATACCGGGCCGGCGTCGTTCGCATCCGGGCGCGAAACTTGAGTATCAGGCCGTTCCGGGAAATTCGCGCCGCGCGGTGTGCCTGGAGCAGGCAATCGGCATCGCCAATATGTTCCTCGATGTGCCGGAGAAAATTGTTCACCGCCTGGTCGCGGATCGATCCGGAGGCCGCCCGCTGCGCAGAGGTCAAATATTCCGCAAACAAGCAGAGCGACAACTGGTCAACCATCATCTTCTCCGAAACATTCTGCGGCGGGCTTAATTTGAAGATCGTCGCCAGCAAATTCCGGAAGATCTCCGAACCACTCACGTGCGGCGACGCCTTTTGCAATTGCCGGCTTAGCACCTTGGGCATAAAACCCGGGCGGACCGAACAGAACGAATGATGCGTCTGCCGCTCGTTCGCAAACCGGAAGTGTTCATGATGTCCCGGAAGAAAAAGATGAACCGCATCGGCACGCAAGTCGCGCGGGGCGCCATCCACGTTCACCCGGCACTGTCCGGAATGGAGGACAACCAGTTCGTAGTCCCGCTGCACCCGCGGGCCGCATTCGCCGCCCGGCTCATACAACACCTCGCCCACGATGGCATTGCTCGTGTTTAATCGCCGGTTTGCCCGGAGTTTTACGCCGTCGTAATGCATGCGCGGTCAATTGACTTTGTGCCACGGGTTTCGCATTTGTCCTGCTTCGCAGAGCCTTGGAAGAAGGTCAAGCTGGAAGTCACCCTGGGAACATTCGCACAAAGGCCCGATGGAATCACTGATTCCATCGGGCCTTTGCGAACTGGCGGAGAGGGGGGGATTCGAACCCCCGGTAGTGTTACCTACGCACGCTTTCCAGGCGTGTGCCTTAAACCACTCAGCCACCTCTCCACTAGCGACGGATACTGTCTCCGATGCGCCTCGTGTTTTCAATTCAAAACTCCGCGGCACCAGCGGCACCTGGCGATGAGGCAAAGTCCCTCCCCCGCTGAACAGCTGCCTTGAAAGCTTCCCGGAGGCTTCGCAGCTTGGGGTGAACACCCCATGGCGCAATTCCTAAAACGGTTGCAATATTGACATCGTGTATGAGAAAAGCTTGAACTTGAATTTCTGCCTGCCCGCCGGCCAACAACCGGTGGCCGAACAACGTTATTGGGTCCAATGTTCCGATTACCGTTGTTTGGCGGTCATGGATGACTTTGGCCGGTGGAAGTCCTTTTACGGTGGCGAAGATATTCCCGATTTATCCGGGTGGTGGAGCCGCGATGAAACGGATTAAATCACCGCCGTCCGTCTTGCTGTTTTTGCTGATTGTCAGCTGCGCCACCGTGGTAGCGCTGGCGGCGCTGGTGGCGGCGGCGGCAACCTTTCACTGGTTGCTGATGCGGTGAGGCTGTCTTGCAGCGGAAGAACCTCCCCTATTCTTCTATAACTCCATCCTTTAAACTCTCCCGTTCCAGCATGGGGAGAACACCCCATGTCCAACCGCCATCCGTGCGGCCTATGCTCCGCCATGAAACAAAATAAATATCCCCAAACACAAACCCAAATGCCAGCCACTGCGCCCCGGCCCGTTTCGGCGGCGAAACAGGACATCAATGAAATCAATTTTGTTCCGTCGCCGGACGAGGTCGCCCGGCGGGCGTATTTCAGCTATGAAAATCAGGGTTCATTGCCGGGCCATGATGTGCAGCATTGGCTGAAGGCGGAAGCAGATTTGATCGCCGAACGCAGGCTCACCCGAACCCACCAGTTTCATAACCAGACCTGAAACTTGTTTTAAACCATCAACCTTTTTTTGAAAGCAAAAATGAAAGCCATGAATACCCCATGACCATGGCCTGAGCCAGACGCTATGTCCGTTTTGATTTTTTGTTCCAAAGGCGCGTCAAAAACCCGACAACGGTTCGGCCAAACATCACTCCCAGGACAATGAGGATGATCCCGGCAAAAATGAGGTAAAGCATCGTCGGCCCCAGCCAGGCTTCGAGCATTTTCCACTTCTTCCCGAAAAAATAGCCGATCAGGATGTAAGTGGTGGAATAAGCCGCCGACCCTGTGAGGTTGTAAAACAGGTAAGTTCGCCACGGCATCTTTGACATGCCGGCCAGCAGGTTGGCTACCACGGGCGGAAACATAAACATGAATCGCGCGATAAAAACCGTCTTGGCCCCATGCCGCTTGAAAAATTGTTCCGGCCATTGCAGCCGTTCTGGCGTGAGGTGGAGCCAGTGAATTTTTCCCAGACCGCCCTCGCCCAGCCGCCGTCCGAACCAGAAGGCACAACTGCCACCCAAAAAGCATGCCGCCGTTGCGGCGACGACGGACAACCACAATGAATCCAATGTTTTACCCGAAGCAAATCCGGCGCCCAGCAGGATGGTCTCGCCGGGCAATGGCAGGCCAAGGTTGTTCAAAAATGCGACGATGAAGACAAGCACATATCCGTAATGCGGCAGGTTGGGCAGTAATTCATGCAACCAGTGAAGCATATGAAACGGACTTTTTAGGCCGGGAACTTCCGCACCATGACCGGCCACCGGATTTCGCCGCTGGTCATGCTGTACATATTGGTTTCTTGCTTATTTACCCCTGACCGCCAGCCCGTTGGATTTGGCGCGATCGTATAGCGCCGCCTGCCCCGCCGCCACATTGTCCGGTGAACCCCGCCAGCTTTTCATCGCGGGCGATTGGAGCGCACGTCCGTACGAGAAACTTATTTTCCAAGGTGAACCGCCGGTACCGCAGATGGCTTTCAATCGTTGGGTGGCCGCCTCGTCGCTTTGCCCGCCCGAAAGGAAAACGATTCCCGGCACGGCCGCAGGCACGGCGCGCTGCAGGCATCGCAACGTGGCTTTGGCCACGGTTTCATCATCGGCTTGTTCCGGACATTCCGCGCCGGACAATACCATGCCCGTTTTAAGAAGCATTTGTTCCAGCACGACACGGTGATTGAATAGCGCGGCAAATACCGCTTGCAAAACTACACTTGTGACTTCTTCGCACCGCGCAATGGTGTGGTTTCCATCCATCAAAACTTCCGGTTCAACAATCGGCACCAGCCCGGCTTCCTGGCTCAACGCCGCGAATTGCGCCAGCGTATACGCATTCGTTTCGATGCAGGTGCGCGTTGGCATGTCCACGCCAATCGTGATGACCGCGCGCCACTTGGTGAAGCGCGCCCCGGCTTCACGATACTCATTTAACCGCTCGCGCAGGCCATCCAGCCCTTGCGTGATTTTTTCGCCGGCAAAATTGGCCAGCGCGACCGGTCCTTGATCCACCTTGATGCCTGGAATCATGCCTTGCTTCGCGAGCATCTCCGGCATGGGTACGTTGTTCTGTGTCCGTTGCCGGAGCGTTTCCTCGAACAAGATCACCCCGCTGATAAATTCGTTCAGCCCGGGCGTGGTAAACAGCATTTCGCGATACAGCCGGCGGTTTTGCTCGGTGGACGAAATGTTCAGCGCTTTGAACCGCTTTTCGAGGGTTGGAAAACTTTCATCCGCCGCAAGGATGCCCTTGCCCGGAGCCAGAAGCGCGGCAATGGTTGAATTCATCATATGCCCCATCATGCATTGGGTGTGGTATTGGTGGCGATAAAATTCATCAAACGCTGCTGCGTCGCCTGGAGGCTTTGGCTCGCCACCTCCGCTATGCGTTTCATGATTTGATAGCCCAGTTCATGGTCCTGTTCACAATGTTCCCGCAAACCGGTTCCATAGAAAAATATCGTCCGCGTTGGCTTCACCGCCCGCGCGCTGAAATGCAGGTAATATGGCGGAAAAAGCCAGGACCAGCCCAAGGCATCACCCGGCCCAAGCGTCTGGATCGGAATGGCACTGTGATCATCCTTCTCGGATTCAACCACCACCTCGCCTTCCACGATCAGGTAAAATCGATTGGCCGGACTTCCTTGGTCAAAGATGCTCTGACCCGGCTCGAATTTGATTTCCAACGCCAAACCGGTGAGCAGTTTAAGTTGCCGGGAATCCAAGCCCTTGAAAAATGGCTGTTGTTCGATGAGGTCATAAAGCGATTGTGAAAGCACCTCGCTCAACTCGGGCGCAGCCGGAACGGATGCTGCCTGACCCGTCGGTGAAGCGTCCGCTGGCGGGTTCATAGATCTTTCTTGGCGGCAGCTTTGGCCGCCTGCTCGCTTTGCTCAAGTCCTGCTTCTGCGATGCCGCCTTCGACCAGCCGTTCATTATCGCTTCGGCCTTCCTCGTCTTCATCTTCGCTCGGCGCCACCCGCGCCTTTTGCCCGGTCGAGCCGTGCACCGGATCCCAGCGTTCCGACTCGGGCGCGGATTCGAGGATCGCATCTTTGGGATCTTCATCCGGCAGACCGGTCAATTCCCGCTTGGCCTGCGCAAAATGAGCCTTGGTCGCGTCATTCGACAAATGGCCGTCGAGGATCGCCAGCTCCGCCGCCCGCGCCCGCACCATCTCGCGGGTTACTGTGCCGATGCCGGCTGAATTTTCCGACACAATACCGTCTTTCAAGGGATTTGTTTTCATAGGTTGATAATCATTGTTTTCCATGGGCAAACGAGCCTGCGTCACCTTCGGCAACGCAGGCCGGCAAAACGGTTACACGAGCTGGCTTTTGAAACTCGCGCGGTCGTCCGCTTCAAGCCAGTCAAACGTGGTGCTTTTTTCCGGATCCAGTCCGAGTTTCTTGCATTCCTCGGTGAAGAAAGCGCGCTTCTCCGGATTTTTCATCATGCTGCCGGCCTCCGTCGCATCCGACCAGGCCTTGATTTCTTCCGGCGTTTTCTTGGTGCCATTGGCCAGCAACCAGGTGCCGACGTCTTCATAATTTTTCGCCTCCTGGACCACGGTCTTGAATTGCGCGCCGTTGATGCCCTTGAAGCTGAAGAGCTGGTTGTCCAGCGGACAGTCGTAATGATATTCGCCCAGCTTTCCGGAAACGCTGGCGCGGCATTTATCTATGGTCCGGCAGGCGATGACGAATCCGGCGAGGCGTTCGCGCGGGCTGTGCGGTGCTTGCTTGGTCAGGTCCCGATCAATAATTGGTGTGTTCATATTTTTTAAAGTTTTGATCATGTCGAAAATGTTATTTCTTCATGGTCGTGATTTTAATTCGATTCAACCTAGCACATGCTCAGGTTCATCGCTATGGGGCATAACCCGACCGATAAGCGATGGCCTCATTCAAACAAACCGTTTTTCCACCGCTCATGTGATAAGTGGGCCGGGCGGAACAACGGCTGCCGCGTCGGACCGTCCGATATTTGATTCGTCCCGTGCCTTGCGGGCCAGGCGTTCAAAACGCGCCTTGATCCGGTCGAGATCGGTCTCCGACAATTCCTCGATGTCGAGCAGGGAGTTGTGTGCCTCCTTGGTGGCGCGGATCAATTCGTCGAGCTTCAACTGCACCGCTTCGCTCTCGCGGTTCTGCGCGTTGCGGATCAGGAAAATCATCAGGAAGGTGAGGACGTTCCCGACGGTGTCAATGACCAGCAGCCAGGTGTTTCCAAAATGAAAGAACGGACCGGTGAGCAACCAAACAGCAATCAGACCGATGGCCAGACCGAAGGCCATCGGATGCCCGCTTGCGTGGACTACCGTCCGCGCGAATTTTTGAAAGCCGCCCAGCAACTGTTTCAGTTTTGGCCGGTCGTGGTTTTTCATTCGTCTTTTCTTTACAGCGGGAGTTTAGTTGTCGCTCCGTCCCGCATCGTGCTCGTCCTGGCTGCCGGGCGCCGGTTTTTCATCTCCGGCCGGATCGGGCACCGCATCCGGGGGTTCTGATTCAGGCTCGGATTCCAATGTCGCAGGTTGGGGGTCGATGCCCAATTGCCCCATCAAATCTCTTTTTGCCTCGACATAATCTGATGGTTTCAAGTCGCGCGCCGCCCGGCCGTTGATCCAGGCAATCTCCACCGCCCGATCCTTGATCATTTTCAAGGTTATGGTATCCGGGCTGCCGGAGTTATCAGGCCCGACGTCGTCTTTTGGTGAATTTGTATTCATGGGTAAAAAATCAACGTCCGTGCGGAAACGTCTGCGCGTTATGCGAAGTTTTCACCTGGCGCGCGCCGCGATCTTCACGCGTGTCGCGTGACTTCGAAAAGATGTTGTCGCGCTTGGCCGGCTTTGAATCCGGAAGAATTGCCGCCGCCACCGGCCGCCGCTGGTGGGGCTCTTTCGGATAAGGCGGAGTTTGCGGCGTGGCCGCGAGCTTGGTCAACCGGGGTTTGATTTTCATCGCCGAAGCATCACCTCACAAGCCGCCGCGGGCCATGGGGTGAAACCCTACCATCGGACCCCGGGGATTTCTGCGCAAAAACTCAAAATTCCCCCAACTTTTCTCCCGGTGACGGCGGGTGACGCCATGGCCGTCTCATTTTTCAGGCGGAATCAATCCGGCGCGCAGCGCAAAGCGCACCAGTCCCGTGATGTCATGCAGTTTCAGTCCGGCCATCAACCTCATGCGATGGTATTCCACGGTCTTCGGGCTGACCTTCAGGATTTGGCCGATCTGCTTGGTGTTCTGGCCTTCGGCGATGAGCTGGAGGATTTCGCGCTGGCGGATTGTCAATCGTTGCAACCGGCTGCCCCAATCCGCAACGCCGTCTCCGGAAATATTTTTGAGCGAAGCGATCGCATCCTTCCGGCGAACCATCGCCTGCATGGTGGCCTCGCATTGCTCGGTCCGGCTTTCGGCCTGCTCCGTGCGCGACTTCGCCACTTCGGTCCGGGTCTCGGCCTGTTCGGTGCGTGTCTCCGCCGCCTCGGTCCGGGTCCTGGCTTGCGCCGTGCGCGCCTCGGCCTTCTCGGCGCGGGTTTCAGCTTGCACCCTCCGCACCCGGTCACTCGTCGCCGCCGCCGGTTTGACTTTTTTCATTTTAACAGGTTCACACCGTCAGCTCGAAATTTTTAAAACGGGCACACTGGCCGCGCCAGTTTTCTCTAGTCTGCATAAAACAATGTGCAGAAAATGATGACCGATGACTCTTCCGAGCTGGGCATCGCATTCGGTTCCGCCGGGGCAACGATGGTGTTCATGTGCGTGGCCACCACTTGCAAATCCGGACGCTGCTCCAAAAATCCATTGAGCTGTTCCTCCAGCGCGCTGGCCGGCGATTTTCCGGACGGCAGCTTGTGGAGGACGACTTCAAAAACTTTTGCCTTCATGGCGCTCCCGGGTTGAAGCGGCTGCCACCGGTTCCCGGGGTGGTATCAAGGTCCTCGATGAACACCGAGCTATCCACGACCTGCTGCGGCAATGGTTCCAGTTTGCGTGGCCGGTGAGATTCGCATAACCCCGGAATTGCTGGCGGTTTGTGGCCGGCCGGCCTCATCGCCGGGGCGAATTCTACCCGGATCCATTCGTCCGCGGGGACAAGTCGTTTCATGGCGGTTAAAATTATGACCGCGAAGTATTCGCTGGCAGCGGGCTTTGCCAATTGGGCGGCAGGGCCACCTCTCCGGAGGCATCAGTGGCCGCTCGCAAAACCGTCTTCACCGTTCTGATCAATACGGCAAAGGTATAGGGCTTGAGCAGCGTCGCGTGGATTTGCAGCCACGGGTGACGGTCCAGTTCAGGCTGCGGAAATGTCCCCGCGGCCATGATGACCGGCAGCGACTGGCGGGCGGCATGGAGTTTCTGCAGCAGCCCGACGCCCGATAACTTCGGCATGTCGTGGTCGGTGACGATCAGATCATAATTATCCAGTTGCAGCGCACACCATGCGTCGGCGCCATCCACGGCCGAATCCACCTCGTAACCGGAACAGGTCAGCACTTCGGTGTTGAGCCGGCGGATCATCTGGTCATCTTCCACCACGAGAACGCGCTGGCGGAGCTTGGGCCGGCGTGGCACGGATGCCAAGTTTGTTCCCTCAACTTGCGCAACGGTCGCATAATTCATGCTCCGACAATAATCGGAAATACCCGGCGGCTGCCATGGGGTGTTTACCCCATGGCCCGCGGAATACAACTCGTCGGGTTATACCCCATGGCCTTGGACAAAAAAGAGGTGTATGTTCGGCAAGCTGCACCCGCAGCCAAAAAAATTATGAAAATTATAAAAATGCTCGCGCCCCTGTCCCTCATGGCGATCGGCTTGATTGTCGTTTTGAATGTTTCCGGACAATCGCCTCAGCCGACACCGGCACCACCACAGCCCAATATACCCGTACCACCGCCGAATATACCGGTACCACCACCCAATATGCCCGTCCCTCCGCCCAACATGCCTGTACCACCACCCAATATGCCCGTACCCCCGCCCAATATACCTGCCCCTGCTCAACCGCCGTCCTCAACCAACCAGCCGTAATTCATGCCAATCCACACCATTTTTCCATTTCTATGGTTTGATTTACCTTGATTTACCTTGATTCGGCCTGATTCTGGCTTGGCGTGGCGGTCGTCCGGCTCGGACCGTAGCACAGGCGTCCCGCCTGAACTCAGAAACCTCGTTCCGCTCTGCGCCCCTCTGCGTTTCTGGACGTTGCGTTGAAGAATTTGGCTTTTTCTCGCGAACCCAAATCAAAGAAACCCAATGTTTATGCGGAATGATTGGGTTCGTTTCGTAATATCTATTTCTACAAACCGCCCTTCCCGGTAGGGCGGCGCCCCCCCGCCCCCCAATAATCGGCTGCCACCCTGTGGCTGGTAGGGACAGCCCTCCCGTATGCGGCCGAGCGAAGTCGAGGTCGCAACGAACGTCTTTACGCCCTCGCCATTGGACTTCTTGCCGCGCCGGAGCCTTGGCGAAGGCGGGTGGCCTCAACCAGCAACATTCAACCTGCAACCACCGGCATCTCCGCCGGCTATGTCAAAGAACCCCGTCCACCGGCTTGTCTCGCCATAGTTTTAACGACGGCGGAAGCCGTGGCGCAGGAGGCACCTGCAAAATCCTGCCCCCCCGGGAACCCAAAATCCGGAATCCGTTCCCGCCCCACCATACGATAACAGTGTTTACTTTGTCAAGATATGATGTTAACAGTATTTTAACCCGAAACCGAAATATTCCTTCATCCTCCGTTCATGCTTCAGAGCTCTAATTGAGCGGGCTGGACATCCGCAGTCCATCCCCTGTAGCCGCGGACATCAGTCCGCGCCATTTTACGCGGTGCCTCCGCATTCCAAAACGCTTCGCAAAATGCGGGAGTAATTGCCAACGCGCCAGCGTCCTGGACTGCGGTAGCCCTCTAGCGCTTTCCATTCGCGTGCCTGCCAGCATGATGAAAAAAAATCATTATTTTAGCTGCAAAATGGATCAAACCAGACTAACAACGCACTTGAATCATTCACTCCGTCAAAAGCGCCGCCAGGTCGGCGAGTTCCTGCACGTTCAAATCCGAAATGAAACAATAATGCAGCCCGTTCGCATCGCGGTTGATGATGGAATAACCGCGGACGACTTCGCTTTGTTGCGGCGAGCTGCTTCCCGCCGGCCACACGAAAACATTGATGAAATGTTTGTTGCGGCGGTACACCAGCGCCGCAACGTTGCGGCCTTGCAGATAATCCAGCCGGCCGCCGACGAGCGGGTAACCTTGCGCGGCAAAATCCTTCACCGTCGGCGCAAAATCGATCTTGCCGTCGAACCACGGTTTGACGGTGTGCTGGTCGCTCGACACCACATCGGTGAGGTGCTCCACTTGCAGTGAACGCACATGGCTCGCGATGACCTCGTTCAGAAAGGCGTCGTGTTCGGAAATCCCGGCGGGCCGCAGAAAAATGACCAGCGCCGCCAACGCCGTCGCCCCCGCCGCCAGAAATTTCCACAACCATTGCAAATTGAATCCAGTGTGAGCAGACTTGTCTGCCTTTTCCGATTTCAGGTCGCGGACGAACTGCCATAAATCCTGCTTCAACGAATCCGGCGCGCGAAAGTTCAGTTCACCGTTCCGCAACGCCGTGCGCAGGGATTGCAGCGAGCTTTTTTCGGCGACGCAGGCGGCACAGGTTTTCAGATGGCGTTCCAGTTCCAGGTTATTGGCGGCGTCCAGTTCGCCGTCGGCCTGGGCGTGGAGCAACAGGCGGATTTCAGGACAGTTCATTGGCCACCTCCAAGTTTGGAAAAATGATTTTGCAATTGCCGCCGTGCCCGCGCCAGCCGCGACATGACCGTACCCATCGGCACCCCGGCGATTTCGGCGATTTCCTTATAAGATAAACCCTCGAGCTCGCGCAACACCAGCGCCTCGCGAAATTCCACCGGCAACGCCTCCAGCGCCGCGCGCAGTTGATTTTTATCCGCGCTGAACACGGCACCCACCACCACGCTCTGGTCCTCGATTTCCGCCAGCGCCTCGTCGCTGATGGTCACGATCGCGTGCGGCCGGTTCTTCTTCAGCCACGTGAACGCCGTGTTGCGCACGATGGCCAGCAACCACGAACGCCCGTCGCCGCCGCGATGCCCGCCGATGAAACGAAACGCGCGCACGCACGCCTCCTGCGCGATGTCCGCGGCATCGTGATCGTTGCCCGCGAGCCAGCGCGCAAGATTGTACGCCGCATCCAGATGCGGCAGCACAATGCGCTCAAATTGTTCCGTTTCGTCCACGCTTATTTCAATTCCAAATACATTCTGCTCTGCAAAAAAGACCGCCCGATTGCAAACCGCACCGCGAACCATCTCGAAATCACATTCCGATCATGCCTAATTTGGTGGGGCGAGCGTCCTCGCGAGCCGCTTAAACCTGAGGCTCACGACGGCTCGCGAGGACGCTCGCCCCACCGGCTTTTCGAAATTAGGGCACCCCCACACTTCAGCTCTAGTTATTCCAAGACTGCTCGAACATGAATTTTATTCCCGATGGAATAATTATTTTTTCCATAAGTCTTGGACGTTGAAACGTTAAACAAAATTACATTTTATGAAAACACCGGAAAAATTCATTTTACACGACCATAATAAAGACGGCCTCGACCGGCGCGGCTTTCTCGAATGCATGGCCTGGGCCGGCACCGGAATGCTCTGGACCGTCAGCGGCGGATTGCTCGGCTCTGCGTTGTTGCCCGCCTGCGCAGGCGCGGCAGACATGGCCAAGGGTAGCTTCAGTTTTGTGCAGATCAGCGATTCGCATATCGGCTTCAACAAGGAAGGCATCAATACCGACGTGGCCGGCACCTTGAAGGAAGCCATCGCGCGCATCAATGCCCTGCCCCAACCGCCCGATTTCGTCCTGCACAGCGGTGACCTGACGCACCTCGCCGCCGCGGATGAATTCGACACGCTCGACCAGCTTTTGAAAAGCGTGAAGACGCAGCAGATTTTTTTCGTCCCCGGCGAACACGATGTCACCGGCGACAACGGCAAACTGTACCTCGACCGGTTTGGCAAAGGCTCCAAAGGCAGCGGGTGGTATAGCTTCGACCATCACGGCATCCATTTCATCGGCCTCGTCAACGTCATGGACATCCAGCAAAACGGCCTCGGCGCGCTCGGCCCGGACCAGCTCGCGTGGCTGGCCGATGATCTGAAAGATCGTTCCAACGAAACGCCCGTTGTCATCTTCGCGCACATTCCGCTGTGGGAAGTTTATCCGCAATGGGGCTGGGGCACGGACGACGGCGCACAGGCGTTGGCCCTGCTGAAACGCTTTGGCTCGGTCACCATCCTGAACGGCCACATCCATCAGACCATGAAGAAGGTCGAAGGTCGCGTGACCTTCCACACCGCCATGTCTACCGCGTTCCCGCAACCGGAACCTGGCAAGGCGCCCAAGCCCGGCCCGATG
>DATHOG010000052.1:0-30170 GCA_035485115.1 Candidatus Sulfotelmatobacter sp.
GCTGGGCGGCAAGGCGCAGTACGGCGGCCAGCGCTTCGGCGAAATGGAAGTGTGGGCGATGGAAGCCTACGGCGCGGCTTACACGTTGCAGGAACTCCTGACCGTGAAGTCCGACGACGTGCAGGGCCGCACGCGCATCTACGAAAGCATCGTCAAAGGCGACAACTCGCTGGAGGCCGGCATCCCGGAATCCTTCAATGTGCTCGTCAAGGAAATGCAGTCGCTCGGTCTCGATGTCAAGGTCGGTTATTCAAACCCGATCGAACATGCGAACGGCGACAATGCGCAGGCCGCGGCTGTTGCCGCACTGGCCTCCACCGAACCCGGAAACTAAAATTCGTTGAATTAAAATCGTTATGACCAGTTCCAAAGAAAACGCCCGCGAGTTGCTTGGCCTCGAAAAAGTCAACCAGGTTGATTACGTCGGCATCACGCTGGCGTCCCCCGATGCCATCCGCTCATGGTCCAAGGGCGAAGTCAAGAATCCCGAGACGATCAATTACCGCACGTTCAAACCGGAAAAGGGCGGCCTTTTCTGCGAACGCATCTTCGGTCCCGTGAAGGACTGGGAATGCTCCTGCGGCAAGTACAAGCGCATCAAGCACCGCGGCATCGTCTGTGACCGTTGCGGTGTCGAAGTGACGTTGTCCCGCGTGCGCCGCGAGCGCATGGGGCACATCGAACTTGCCGTGCCGACATGCCACATCTGGTTCTTCAAGTGCATGCCGAGCCGTATTGGTCTCGCGCTGGACATGACCGCGCGCCATTTGGAACGCGTCATCTATTACGAAGATTATCTCGTCATTGATCCCGGCACGACGCCGCTCAAGGCTCATCAGCTCCTTACCGAGCAGGAATATCGCGAAGCCCGTGAAACCTACGGCACGGAAGCGTTCAAGGCCAAGATGGGCGCCGAAGCCGTGCGCGAAGCGCTCGAGCGCGTTGATCTCGCCAAGCAGGCGGATGAACTCGCCATCGCGATGACGGAAACCAAGAGCAAGCAGATCCGCAAGAAACTGGCGAAGCGCATCAAGCTGCTCCAGGGCCTCGCATCGTCTAAGAGCCGTCCGGAATGGATGATTCTCACGGTGCTGCCGGTGATTCCGCCGGACCTCCGTCCGCTCGTTCCGTTGGAAGGCGGCCGCTTTGCGACCTCCGACCTCAACGATCTTTATCGCCGCGTCATCAACCGGAATAACCGTCTCCGCACGCTGTTGCAGCTCAAGACGCCGGAAGTCATCATCCGCAACGAGAAACGCATGTTGCAGGAAGCCGTGGACGCGTTGTTTGACAACGGTCGCCATGGTCGTCCGGTCACCGGCGCGGGCAACCGCTCGCTCAAGTCACTGTCCGACATGCTCAAGGGCAAGGGCGGTCGTTTCCGTCAGAACTTGCTCGGCAAACGCGTGGATTACTCGGGCCGTTCCGTCATCGTCATCGGTCCGGAACTTAAGCTCAACCAATGCGGGTTGCCGAAGAAAATGGCGCTCGTGTTGTTCGAACCGTTTATCATCCGCCGTTTGAAGGAGCTCGGCTATGTCCATACCGTTCGCAGCGCGAAGAAAATGATCGAGCGCCAGACGAAAGAAGTGTGGGACGTTTTGGAAGAAGTGACCAAGGGGCATCCGGTTCTTCTGAACCGCGCGCCTACACTGCACCGTTTGTCCGTGCAGGCATTCGAGCCGCAGCTCATCGAAGGCGAAGCGATCCGCATTCATCCGCTCGTCTGTACCGCTTACAACGCGGACTTTGACGGCGATCAGATGGCCGTTCACGTGCCGTTGTCGGTCGAGGCGCAGATGGAAGCGCGCATGCTCATGATGGCGACGAACAACATCTTCTCGCCCTCGTCCGGCAAGCCGATCATCACGCCGACGCAGGACATCACGCTCGGTTCTTATTACGTCACCGCCGAACCGCGCAAGGCGCTGCCGGCGAACACCATGGAACTTCCGCTCTTCGGCTCGAAGGAAGAAGCCATCTTTGCCTACAACGACGGCGCGCTCAAGACGCACGACCGTATCCGACTGGCGAATCCTGACAGCGGCAAAAAAACCGTATTTGGCGTTTCCGAACCGAAGGTCATTGTGACGACGGTTGGCCGCGTGTTCTTCAGCGAAATCTGGCCGGATGAACTCGGTTTCCACAACAAGCCGGTGAAGAAGGCCGACCTCGGCGACCTCATCTGGAAATGTTACAAGACCGCCGGCCACGACAAGACCGTGACGATGCTCGACAAGCTTAAAGAAATCGGTTTCCGCGAGGCGACCAAGTCCGGCGTGTCCATCGGCATCGACGACATGATTGTGCCGAAGGAGCGCGACGAACAGATCGAGAACGCTCACAAGCAGATCAAGGAAGTCGAAAAACAATATCGCAAGGGTGTCATCACCACCGGCGAACGTTACAACAAGATCGTGGACATCTGGACGCATTGCACCGACCAGATCTCCGGCGTGATGTTCAAGACGCTCGAGCAAAACCAGGGCAAGAAGGAATATAATCCAGTCTATTTGATGGTGGATTCCGGCGCCCGTGGTAACAAGCAACAGGTGCGTCAGCTTGCCGGTCTGCGCGGCCTCATGGCCAAGCCGAGCGGCGAAATCATCGAGAAGCCGATTTTGGCGAACTTCCGCGAAGGTCTGTCGGTGTTGGAATACTTCATCTCAACGCACGGCGCACGCAAAGGTCTCGCCGACACCGCGCTCAAGACCGCCGACTCCGGCTACATGACGCGCAAGCTGGTGGACGTCTCCCAGGACGTCATCATTCAGGAAGCGGACTGTGGTACCACGAACGGCATCGCCGTCTCCGCGGTGTTCGAAGGCGAGGACGAAGTCGTCAAGATTTCGGACCGTCTCGTTGGCCGCTTTGCCTGCGACGACATCTTAAACCCGTCGAACCCGAAGGAGTTCCTCATCAAGGCGAACGAGGAAATCGACGAAGTGAAGGCCAAAACGATCGACAACGCGGGCATCGACCGTGTGCGCATCCGCTCGGTGCTCACCTGCGAAAGCAAGCACGGCATCTGTCAGCGTTGCTATGGACGCAACCTGGCGACCGGCATCCTGGTCAAGCTCGGCGAGGCTGTCGGCATCATCGCCGCGCAGTCCATCGGCGAACCCGGCACCCAGCTCACGATGCGTACGTTCCACACGGGTGGTGTGGCGACCGGCGTGTTCAAGCAGCCGATCATCAAGCCGAAGCATGACGGCAAGATCAAATACAACGAACTGCGCGTCGTTGAACTCGAAGACGGCAACAACATCGTTTTGAACAAGAACGGCTCTGTTTCCATCCTCGCCGACGATGGTCGCGAACTGGAAAACCACGTTGTCATCATCGGCGCGATCATCTCCTTCAAGGATGGCTCGCAGGTGAAGAAGGGCGATACGCTCGTCCAGTGGGATCCGCACAACATGCCGATTCTTTCCGAGAAGGCCGGCAAGGTGAAGTTCCATGACATCATTGAAGGTGTGACGATGAAGCAGGAAGTGGACGAAGCCACCGGCGAAGAATCCATGGTTGTCATCGACCACAAGGAAGATTTGCATCCGCAGATCATCATCAGCGACGACAAAGGTGAAGTCGTGGCAAATTATCCCATCCCGTCCGGCGCGCACATTGTCGTCAATGAAACCGACAAGATCGTTCCCGGTACGCTGCTCGCCAAGACGCCGCGCAAACAGGCCAAGACCCGCGACATCACGGGCGGTCTCCCGCGCGTGGCTGAATTGTTCGAGGCCCGCCGTCCGAAGGACGCGTCGGAAATCTCGAAGATCGATGGAATCGCGGATTTCGGCCCGAGTGTGCGCGGCAAGCGCTGCGTGCTCATCACCGATGCCGCGACGAAGTTGCAGGAAGAGCATCTCATCCCCATCGGCAAACACGTCATCGTGTTCAAGGGCGACCTGGTCAAGAAAGGCCAGCAGCTCACCGAAGGCCCGATGGATCCGCACGAGATTCTCGAAGTCTGCGGACCGCAGGAATTGCAGGAGCACCTTGTCAGCGAAGTGCAGGAAGTTTACCGCCTGCAGGGTGTGACCATCAACGACAAGCACATTGAAATCATCGTCCGCCAGATGTTGCGCAAGGTTCGCGTCACCGAAACCGGCGACACCCAGTTCCTCTGGGGCGAACAGGTGGACAAGCTCGAATTCGAGCACGAGAACGAGACCGTCGAGAAGAAGGGCGGCAAGCCCGCCGAGGCTTCCCCGGTGCTGCTCGGCATCACCAAGGCGTCGCTCGAAACCGACAGCTTCCTGAGTGCGGCGTCCTTCCAGGACACGACCCGCGTGCTCACCGAAGCCGCGACGCGTTCCAAGATCGACAGCCTGCGCGGCTTCAAGGAAAACGTCATCATGGGCCACATCATCCCGGCCGGCACCGGTTTTGACCGTCACCGCAAGGTGACCATCCGGGCGCTCGTTGATCTGCCGGAAGAACCGGCACCGACCGAGGAATCCGCGGTGGAAGCGGAAAATCCGCTGCTGGCGTAAGCCTGTAAAAATTCAAAGGCGTCCGGAGAAATCCGGACGCCTTTTTTGTTGCCGTTATTGGCTATCGGATTTCGCCAGTAAAATTTTGTTGGCGGAGCGCTTCAAACAGGACCAGCGAGACACAATTCGAGAGATTCAATGAACGCGATTCTGCGTTGAACATCGGGATCCGCAGCCAGTTTTCAAGATGTTGATCCAACAGTTGTTTCGGCAGGCCGGCGGTTTCCCGGCCGAAGATCAGGAAATCGTCCGGTGAAAATTTCGCATCGCTGTAAAGTTTCGGCCCGTTGGATTCAATGAACCAGAATTTGCCGCCGCGGGTTTTTTGCGCTTCAAAAAAGTCGTTCCAGTTTCGCCAACGATGCCAGGAAACCTGCTGCCAGTAATCCATGCCGGCACGTTTGAGCTGCGAATCATCCAGCTTAAAGCCGAATGGCTCGATTAGGTGCAAGACCGACTTCGTCGCGGCGCAAAGCCGCGCGACGTTGCCGGTATTTGGCGGGATCTCAGGCTCGAGCAATACGATATTCATTTAATTCTTTGCTGCAGAGACACAGAAGGCACAGAGTTTTATTTTGATGATTTTTCTGTGTGGCTTTGTGGTTTCTTATAAAAAACTTTCCATAACACGAGCCCATGCGCGGGCGCGCTCATACCGGCGGCGCAGCGGTTGGTCCGGGCGAACATCGCCTTCACGTCGGCGACGGTGAAGCGTCCGTAGCCGCATTGCACCAGCGTGCCGACGATGCCACGGCACATCTTATAGAGGAAGCCGTCGCCCTCGATGACGACAGTGATGTGCCGGCCGGAACGTTTCACGTCGCAGCGGGTGAGTGTGCGCACGGTGGTTTCCATCTCGTAGGGATGGTTGGCCGCGAATGATTTAAAATCATGTTTGCCGGCGAACAATTTCGCCGCCGCCTTCATCTTGTTGAAATCAATCTTACGGGGAACGTGCCAGGCGCGCCCGGCGAGCAGGGGATTCATCGCGTGATGATTCCAGATGAAATAGCGGTACTGCTTGCCACGGGCATGGAAGCGCGCATGAAAATCCTTCGCTGCGCGCGTGGCGGACAGCACGCGGATGTCATCCGGAAGAAAGGCATTCAGCGCGATGGCAAGGCGGGCGAGGGGAATCTTGTTTTCCGCCTTGGAAATCTCAAAATGGGCGACCATGCCGAGCGCGTGGACACCGGTGTCCGTGCGGCTGGAACTGTGCAGACGCGGCTTGCTTGGAAAATATCGAGCCAATACCTCCTCGATCTTTTCCTGCACGCCGGTGCCGATTTTCTGCACCTGCCAGCCCTGGTAGGCCGTGCCGTCGTAGGCGATGACGAGTTTGTATTTCAATCTGGCCACAGATTTTCACAGATTGAACCCCGATAAAAAAGATTTTTGAAATCTGTGTTTTATTTTTATCCGTCCAAGGCTAAAATGCATTCTGCTGGAAGGAGACGAATCCCTCAAACTCTCAATTTCTCTTATGCCGTGCCCTGCATGACTATGCTTTGACAGGTTGTGAGCGACATACGATTGTTTATCGATTGCGATTCAGGGACCTGAGGCAATTCCAGTAATAGGAAATACTGTTGCTTTATTGATTGAATGAGAACATTTATTAAAATTTTTGCCGGCCGGCTTTTTCTGGTTGTCATTGTTTTGTGCATGCCCTTCGATTCCGCGCGTGCGGATTACACCGCAGTGGTGAATCCTAATTCAAATCTAGCGACGAATTTTCAAGGCTGGGGCACTTCGCTTTGCTGGTGGGCCAATGTCGTTGGCAATTACCCCAACCGCACCAATTTTGTGGACCTGGCCTTCACGCAGCTCAAGCTGAACATCGCCCGTTACAATATCGGCGGGGGTGAAAATCCTTCCAGTCCGGTGGCCGGTCAGGGCTATCGCACCATCATGCAGGGGTTCGAACCGACCAACGGCATCTGGAATTGGAACGTCGACACGAACCAGCGCTGGGTGTTGCAACAGGCGGAGGCGCGCGGGGTCAACCTCGTCGATGCGTTTGCCAATTCGCCGCCCTGGTGGATGTGCGTGAACAGCAATTGCGTAGGCAATGCCAGCGCCACCAACAATCTGCAGATAAACTGCGAGACGAACTTCGCCGTCTATCTCGCCACGGTCGTCAGCAACCTCTCAGTCGTGGATGGGGATCATTTTAACTATATCACTCCCATGAACGAGCCGAACGGCTCGAAATGGTATTCCGGTTCTCCCTCCCAGGAAGGTTGTAACATGAATCCGACCATGCAGTCGGCGATGGTCGGTCTTTTGCACACGCAACTCCAGACCAGCGCGCCTTCATTGGGCATTGATGCGGCCGAGGATGTTGACCCCTACCAGTCATACAACGATCTCATCAATTACTCCTCCGCTTCCCGCGGGTACGTTGCTTTGATTACGACTCATACCTATTCGTTTACCGGTGCGTCCGATATAAAAACCGAGTCCGGCTCGTTGAATAAACCCGCCTGGGTCGCAGAATACGGCGATAGTGATGGCTCCGGCCTGACCATGGCCCGCCGTATCCACGACGATATCACGCAAATGGGAGTCCGCGCCTGGGTTTATTGGCAGGTGATCGACAGTGCGGCCGGCTGGGGTTTTCTTCAGAATTCACTGCTGTCTCCCACCAACCCCAGCTACACGACGAATTACACCATCAACGAAAAGTTTTATGTCATGGGACAGTTCAGCGAGTTCATCCGTCCCGGTTGCAACATCATTTCGGTCAGCGACACCAATACGTTGGCGGCCTGGAACCCGACCAATTCCACACTGGTTTTGGTTCTGGTCAACAACAATAGCACGAGCACCAACGTCACTTACGATTTAAGCGATTTCGGCTCCGTGCCCTGGCAAGTCACGGCCACGCAAACCTCCGCCAGCGAAAACCAGACCGCGTTGCCGGCACCATCGGTTACCAATAAAGCGTTCGCCTTCTCCGCTCCGGCGAAATCGGTCACCACCTTTGTGCTGACGACAAACCTGCTTTATGCCAACTCCTTGATTTATTCGAACTCGTTCAATGGTGGTACAACGTCCATAAGTGGAACCGCTCCAACGGTGGCCAACATCGGCACCAACATTGCGCTATGGGCTTTTACCTATACGAACGCGCAAGACGGCGGCTGGCTGGCGGATGGCGCCATCGGCACCAACGCGGGCAGTGCCGTTCTGCCATTCACACCGCAGGCGGGTGCGGTTTACGATCTGACGGCTTCGGTGACCCTCACAAATATAGGGAACTGGATCGGATTTGGATTTTCGCAATACGCCATCCAGGGCAACGCGCCAACCGCCGGGCGATTTTCTGATTCAAATGTTACGGGCAATCCTTGGATGATCATGCAAGCCACCCAAAACCCGACCCTTTTTGGCGGGCCGAAGGGCAATCTTTCCGTGGCCGGCGGCAATTTATTCCCGACCAATGGCACTTACACCGTGGAGATCATTTTAAATACGTTGGGCATCCAATGGACTACGACGGCCTATGTGAACGGGGTGCAGCTCGGCACGGCAAACTATGCGACAGATCCGACCATTGGATATGTCGGACTGACTCAACAAGGTTTCGCGGCTGGTACCAGCGGGGTTCGATGGAATAATTTCGCACTCTACACAGCGCTGCTGCCGATCTTCACCCAACAGCCAGCTTCCGGAATTATTCCGGCCGGCGCTGCTTTCACGAACTCAGTAACCGCCCTGGGCAACACCACTGGCGGGCCGCTTTTCTATCAGTGGTATACAAATAATATCCCCATCGGTGGCGCCACCAATACTTCCTTGATCTTCAATCCCGCATCCGCCGGTAACACCGACGCCAATTATTTCGTGGTCGCCACCAATAATTACGGCGCAGTGACCAGTTCAGTGGCAAGCCTGGTCGTCTATGTGACCAATCCCGGCCCCACAAACATCGTATTCTCGGCGGTGAACAACCAATTGACCTTAAGCTGGCCTGCCGACCATCTCGGATGGACGCTGCAATCTCAGACCAATAGCCTCTCGCTGGGCTTGAGCACCAACTGGGTCAATGTGAGCGGCTCGACCACCTTTACCAATATTGTGTTCCCGATCAGCGTGACCAACGGCAGCGTGTTCTATCGGTTGATTTATTCTCCCTAAAAGAAACCGAAATGAGGGCCGGATCACTGGCCCATGTCCAGATAGCTTTGGAGCAGGATGGCGGCGGCCATGGCATCCACCTTCTCTTTGCGCTTATCACGGCGGACATTGCCCTGCAGCAACACGCGGTTGGCCATCGTAGAGGTCAGGCGTTCGTCCCACATCTTTATGGGGATGGTGATCGCCGATTTCAGGATGCCGGCAAAGGTCTGGACCTTTTCCGCTGCGGGGCCGTAGCTGCCATCCATGTTGCGCGGGAGGCCGAGCAGGATGAAATCAACCTCCTTTTCTGCGAGGATTTTTTTAAGGCGTTCAAGAAATTCCGCGAACGGCTCGGCGGGGATGTATTCCAGCGGCTGGGCGATGGTCTTGGTTTCATCGCTGACCGCGACGCCGATGCGGCGGGTTCCGTGATCGAGGGCGAGGATTCTCATGGTTTGCGGCGCAACCGGATTTTTTCACGGTCAATTATGATGAGGCTTCCGTGCAATTCATTTTCCGAAACATTCGTGAACAACCGTTCGAGCGCAGCTTTTGTTTCCTCGACCGTCGTCGGCCATACGCGCAAACGGACGATGCCGTGGTGCGAACCCAGGGGAAACGACCGCGTATCCGCAAAATCCTCGTCGTAGGTAATGACGATGGCACTGTTCGACTGCGCCCAGCGGAAAACTTCCGGGTCAGGCCGTCCGTCCAGCCCTAAATCCTTCACATGGTATATTTTCCAACCGGAAAATTTTGTACGCAGCCACCCGGCGGTTTCTTCGGGAACATTTTGGTCCAGCAGCAAATGAGGCGGCTGGTCAGGCATGGGCGAGAATTTGTTCCTCGGCCACCAGCGCGGCGGCGTATTCCAGCGCGGCGCTTACATCTTCCTTGGCGAGTTCGGGATAGGCCTGTAAAATGCGCTCCGCCGTGTAGCCGCCGGCGACCATGCCCAGGATATTTTTGACCATGATGCGCGTGCCGCGTATCACCGGCTTGCCGGAGCAGATTTGCGGGTCAACCACGATGCGGTTTTTCATAGGCAAACTCTAGTCCGCAGGACTGGAAGAATCAACTCCCTTTCATTTGGCAACAAGCGCGTATCGAGGCGAACCGATTCCGGCGGGTGGAGCTTGAACTTCAAGCAATCAAATCAGTGTTCTTCGGCGATGATACGGAATTTTTTTTCCAATCCGGAGGACTCGACGATTTGTTTGGCCGCGCCGGAGAATGGTTTTTCAACAAGTTGCGTATCCACCGGCACGCAGTTGTTCGTGGCCTTGTTTTGCAGGTTGGTGGTCGTCGTGAAATTGTTTTCAATCTTCAAATCGTGGATGCGGTCAGTCCAGACGAAGAGCCATTTGCCGTTTGGTTTGGGATCAAGGACGTTATTTGAGATGGTCCAGCCGCAGGAGCCGTCGTCGGGATAAATGAGCCGTGAGAGCGAGTGAATGTAATTGTCCTCGATGCGTCCACCGGGCTGCTCGCCGAGGACATAGATCGCGCCTCCGTCCTTGGGCAGCTCCTGTTGCGTGTCAAAAACCTTGTTGAACGCGATGATGTTGTTTTTCGACACGGTCGAGGGCGGGATGCCGGCGTTGCCCCACCACCAACCCAACGCGATGCCGCCATAAGGCAAGCCGGCGAGGTCATTGTGTGAAATTTCCACGGCCTCGGTAAAAAATCCGCTGATGGCCTCGCCTTGTTTATAATCGAGGCTGACCTTGCGGATGAAATTGTCGGAGACTTTGTCGTGCGCGCAAACACCCTCAATTCCATTTGGATAACGCGGCCCGTCGCCGATAATGTAATGCTGCGGATGTCCGATATTTACCGCGTTGCCGGAAATGTCGCTGAAGACATTGCCGGTGACCGAACTGTTCACCACGTCGTTCGCCAGGCTGATTGCACAACCGCTGGCCAGATGCAAAAAGCGATTCCGCTCGAAGGAAATATTTTCCGCGTTGCGAATCTCCACCGTCGCCTGCGGCAAATCGCAGATGTTGTAATGACTTTTGTGATGGTCGCCGTCGGCGCGAAAGCGGGTGTAGAGCGCGAGACTTTGCACGCCCACCATGCCGCGTGAATCCGCGACCTGTTGCAACAGCCAATGGTCGTAGGAAAAGGTCAGGCCGGAGAAACCCAGGTTTTTTACGCGGTCATTGGTCGTACTGCCGATGATTTTGAGCAGACCTTCGCTCGTTGGCGCAATGACAACGGCCTTGCTCATGTCTTCGCCGTCCGGCGCAAAATAGAACAGCGTATGCGTGGTACGGTTGAAATAAAATTGCCCGGGCGAGTCCAGAAATTCATAAGCGTTGCGCACGGTGAATTTGTTTGTTGGCGCGAGGCCGCAGGCCCAGGCCATGGTCGCAGCGATGGCGCCGTAAGGTTGTTGCAGCTTCAAAACCCGCCGCCCGTCTTCGGTCGTCTCGTTCTGAACGCATGCGATGATGAAATTCCAGGTCCGGCGTTGTAGCAGCTCGACATCGGATGGGTTCGTCAGAGCTGGAAGCTGAGTGGCGTCGAAAGCGATTCCGTCCAAGGTTTTACCGGGCGTTTCCGCCCACGGCTCGTTACCGTTCACCGTGAATTCACCCCATGCGCCGAGACCCTTGAAATCACGCTGTGTCATTGCTGCGCGCCGGCCGTTGACGAACAGGCAGCGTAATTTCTCATCGCGGTCCAGTGTCGCTTTGAAAATGTGGCCGTGATCCAGAGTCCAATTGGTCACCAAAACACCACCGTTGATGATGGGAACTTCTTTTTTATAGGCGCGATAGAGGATGTTGAAACCGTTTCGCCCTGAATCGGCCGGAGAGAATTCAACAGGCGAAGTGACGTAATAATTACCGCCACGCAAATTGATGATAATGTCTCCGGTCATCTTTTCCGAAACAGCCCGAACGGCGTCACGCGCGTGTACCACGGTTTTGAAAGGGGATTTTTTTGTGCCCAGGTTGGTGTCGTCACCGTCCGGCGAGGCATAAAATTCACGAAATGCCGGCGCGCCAGTCGCTGAAATAGCGGCGCAAAAAAGCGCCAGGCAGACCCGGAGCATAAAAAGTTTTCGTGGAGCCACAGGCAAATTTTGGCCGATGACCGGCGCGATGCAATCCGGAAGACTTGCGATTTCTGTTTTGTTACCGGGCGCGGGAAATTAGTATGTGCGGCTCATGGACAGCCTGCTCGTTCAACTCCATACAATTCTTGAGCCGTTGAAGCCGGCGGAATTATTTCCGCAAGGCCAGCCGCTGGAGGTCGAACTTGGCTGTGGCGACGCTTCGTTTCTTGTGGAATATGCGCGGCTTAATCCGGGAAAAAACTTCATCGGTGTAGAGCGTTTGCTGGGCCGCATCCAGAAGCTTGATAAGAAGGGCCGTCGTATCGGCTTGCAGAATGCGCGCGGAGTGCGCATCGAATCGGCATATTTTTTGGAGTACTTGCTGCCGCCGCACGGGGCGGACGCGCTGCACATCTATTTTCCGGATCCGTGGCCAAAAAAGAAGCATGCGCGGCATCGTTTGATAAACGAACAATTCCCGGCATTGGCGGCGCGGGCGCTGGCAACGAATGGAATCGTCTATTTGCGGACGGATGACGCGGATTATTTTTTACAGATGAACGAGGTGTTTGGCGCGGCAAAGGGTTTTGAGAAGACTGAAACGCCGCCAGCGCTTTCGGAAATCACCACCGATTTCGAGCGGGAGTTTAATGCGCAGGGGATCCCGACGTTGCGCGCGGCGTATAGAGTTTTAAGTTTTTAGTTTTGAATTTTAAGTTGAAGAGCGTGGTTTGGTAGTAAACGGGTGTCTTCTCCCTCCCCATGAACCCGAAGATGGTGTGACGCTCGCCCTCATCCCGGCCTTCTCCCCCGGGGAGAAGGAGAAACGCTCGCAGCGTCTCTACATTGGAATATCGCGGGTGGTTCAGGGGTTCAAAGCGCGAAATTTCGGTTGGGAGAATTCTCACCCCGGCCCTCTCCCGCTGGGAGAGGGGGAAACGCTCGCGGTTTTTCGACGAGGCAACGTCGCTTTTAACTACAAACTAAAAACTGTCCTCACACGTCTATGACCGGACCGTTGCCGCCGCCGGGGTTGTTGGGCGGGCCGGGCGGACGGCGTTTAATGCTGACTCGCGCGTTGCCGGTCAATACGTTCAACGCGATGGAGACGATGCTGATGATGAGGGCGCCAAGGAACGCAAAGCCGAAGCTGTCCACGATGAAATGCGGCTGTAGCAGCCAGCTGACCAAACAGAGCAGCAGGGCGTTGATGACGAGAGTAAACAGGCCGAGCGTGAAAATCAAAAGCGGCAGCGCAATCAGCATCAGGATCGGCCGCACAAAGGCGTTGAGGATTCCCAGGAGGAGCGAGGCCCACAGCAGATTGAGGTTGGTATCGCAGTGGATATGCCCGTGCAGGATCAAGGCCGCCAGCGCCACAGCAATGGTGTTGATGACCCAGCTTTGCAGGAAGCGAAGCAATTTTTTTGTATCGGATGACATGCGAATCAGCGTGTTGCAGTCTCGTCGATTTTGGCGCAAAAACAAGGCACGATTTTTATGGTTGCCCGATGTTGCCAGTGGATGGCCATGGAAGTGGTTGCCGAACCGGGCAGCCAATGAAAAGCAGCGAGTGCGGCCTGTCTCCGCTTGAACTGCGATTCGGCCTACGTCATTTATTCAAGAAGGCGCTTGAGGTGACGCTCACCAGCTTTGCTGCCCCGGCTATTCCGTTAATAAAATATGTGATTATGCGGGACTGAACCAAATGCCCTTTACAAATGGGTGACCCATTCACTTGGTTATGGCAAAGGTCAGCGATTGGAGCCAGCGGCCCCTGACACTGTGTTTGTCTCTGAGAGAATTTGCGGCTTCTCAATCACCGCATGGTCGGTTTTTGAATACTCTTTCTTTACTTCTTGTCGGGCGGTTTCGTAATGGCCAAGAATCGTCTTCCTCTGCGCTTCATCTATAAACCCACGTTCGTTTTCTCTCGCTATGCACCAATCAATAAAATCCATCTGGATTTCCAGCCGCGACTTGCTTTTGGCCCATTCGGCCCATGCTTCTGCGCCTCGGGCGCGCAAATAACCGTCGAAATTCAAATAACCGCCATCAGAACCTGATGGCGTATCGCGAAACTTATAGCCGCAGTGCATGTAATGGCCATCGTCAAGAACCTCCACCACGGCGTCTCCCACACTACAATTGTCCCACGCTGCAACCACCTCGCTGTAGGAATAGCGATCATCCCCCAGGTGATTCACGAGTGCCGGAAATATCGTCGGTCCCATTTCCTGCAGTTTTTTTATGGCCGCCTCCACCTCAGGAGTGCAGTAGCCATCCGCAAACACGACGGCTATCGGTGGATCAGAATAGCCTGAACGATATGGAGCCGGTCGTTTCGAGACGAGTTGACAGACCAAAGCATCGACCTTCTCATTGCCCGAGGCTTCGACTGATACGGGATAGCCTCCCTTCGGAATCTCAAATAGTTGTTTGTCCGGAATGTTGTTCGTCTTCTCCCTACAACCAAGCAACAATCCGACGCCAACGGCGAGCGTGAAGATTTTAGTGAATTGCATCTCGCGAAGTCTCCGAACTTTTATCACAAAACGGTTGAACAAGTTTTCGAAGGGAATTGAAAATCGCAAGTTGCCCATAAACAATTGTCCTTTCATTGTCATTCCAATTTCATAGCCCGCAGTTGCGTTGGCAATTCTGCCGCCAGTTTAGTGGAAGCCTTTTTTGCCATGACGTGAGGCTAGAAAATCAATGGCAGCATGTCAAAGCCGGCATTGCAAGAATTAGCGCCAAAAATAGGGTTGTTTGGCACATTTCGGTTGCGGGCGCGTTAGTAAACACAGACTATTTAATGTTGACAATGTTTGGCTG
Organism: Candidatus Sulfotelmatobacter sp.; assembly: GCA_035485115.1. GTDB lineage: Bacteria > Verrucomicrobiota > Verrucomicrobiia > Limisphaerales > UBA11358 > UBA11358. The sequence goes on from DATHOG010000052.1 coordinate 14,527, forward strand.
TTAGCTATGGTGGGCGGTGGCAGAAACGGATTCCGGTTTTCGGAATTCTGGTTGTTCTTTGACATAGCCACGAAGTGGCGAGTGATGAGTTCGCACGGCGCGGGCGCTGGGCTGGAATGGCTTGAACCGAGCCATTCCACCCAGGTCCGAGCCGGACGGGCTACCGTGTGAAGTGTCTCAAAACGGGGTGGCCGGGATTGGTCGAGCCGGGCAGGACTCCAATCCGACCGAATTCAGGCTAAATCTGAGTAAATCGCACCAAATCCGACCAAATCCGACCGTTGAACCGGTGGAACCGGGGTTACATCGAGTCCGACGGGGTTAAAGCGGGTCAAACCAAATCAAGGTAAATCAAGGTAAATCCTGAAAAGTGGTCGAGGATGGCGATTGTCGAGGCACGATTTTTATTGGCTCGCAGGCGGCTTCCGGCAAGATTTGCGGCTTCAACATGAAGACACTTTTGATCGCAGTGGTTTTTGCCCTGGCTGCAAATGTTTTTGCCGATGGCGTGGTTGCGCCGGGGACGGGGCTGGAACTGCTTACCAACGGCTTTGCGTTCACCGAAGGGCCGACGTGCGATAAGAATGGGAACGTATTTTTCGTGGACCAGCCCAATGATCGCATTATGGAATGGAGTGCTGATGGCCAGCTTTCGACATTTTTACAGCCGTCCGGCCATGCGAACGGGATGATGTTTGACGCGAGCGGGAACCTGATTGCCTGCGCGGATGAACATAATGAACTTTGGTCAATAACACCTGATAAAAAGATTTCGGTTCTGGTCACAAACTTTGAAGGCAAGTATTTGAACGGTCCCAACGATGTTTGGATTGCGCCAAACGGGTCAATGTATCTAACCGATCCGTTTTATAAACGTACCTGGTGGGATCACACCACAATGGCGCTGACGAATGAAGAGGTGTTCTATCTGTCGCCGGACAGGAAGGTTTTGCGGCCGGTGACGGACGATCTAAAAAAGCCGAACGGCATCACCGGCAGTCCGGACGGCAAGATGCTCTACGTTTCGGACATCGGTGCGGGGCAAACGTGGCGTTACGACGTTGCGGCAGACGGCTCGCTCACGAACAAAACGTTCGTCTGTCCGCTGGGTTCGGACGGCATGACGATCGATGCGGGCGGGAACCTGTATCTGACCGGCAAGGGGGTGACGGTTTTCGACAGAACAGGAAAAAGGATCGACCACATTGATGTTCCGGAGAAATGGACGGCCAATGTCTGCTTTTGCGGTGCAGACCATCGGACGCTTTTCATCACCGCGAGCAAGTCGATTTATACGATTAAACTGAGGATAACCGGTGCAAATCAGGCGAAGTAATTGTGAATAATGGTGAATTTCCTGTGAACAAGTTTTGTTCACATTTTAATGAAGCTGGACGATAAGGGCAGTATTGTTATGCATATGCAGAATGGTTCCTCCGCCTCGCGTGAGAACGACGACGAGATCGCCATCTGGATGGACGGGCTGCCGGTAGAACTGCCGGCGGAACGCACGTCCCTCAATTCCATTCGCTGTTATCTTGAAACCGTGGCGCTCGAGAACCAACGGGTGCTTTCCGCTTTTAATGTCGATGGCTGTCCGACAAATCTCTCGTTGCCGTTGCCGAATCAACACGCTTTTTGCCGTATCGAGGCCGAGTCGGTCGAGCTTGATGATAATCCGGTTCTGCTGCTCAAGACCGCCCTGCAACAGGCGGGCCATGCCCGCGATTGCGTCGAGACTGCGCTTACGCTTGTGCTCATCAATGACGCCCAGGTTGCGCGCGAACTTTGGTGGAACCTCGCACGCCAACTGAAGGATCCGATCCTTACGCTGAGCCTGCTGCCGGATCATCTTTACGGGCCGGCCGATGGTCGCGCCACGCTCAAGCAGCTTCGTAAATGGCAGCTTGAACAAGTGGCCGTCATCATCCGCGACGTGGATGCCGCCTGTCACAACGGCGATACCATCCAGATTTCCAATGCCCTTGAAAGCCGCGTTTTGCCCTGGCTCGACCGGTTGAATGACATCATCCTGCTGTGGCACCAGACCGTCCTTGCCGCCACCCGCCTCGGTATCAAGAACGGCAACTACTGAAGCTCAACTCTCCTTCGTTGGTTCGGGATTGAAAGTTTGGCGGTTGCGGAAGTTCTTGAACAATATCACCCAATAGAGCGGCGCCAACGGCGGGCACAGAGCCAGGGTGAGCAAAAAATAGCCAACCATCACCAGCGGGCGGTTGCGAACATGGCGCGAGGAACTGTTCCGCAAAACTTCGCCCTCCGAAAAAATTTGGACGTACGGCATCAGGTTGTTGTACGGACCGACCGCGCTGTTGCAATGAGGGCAAAACCAGACGTCCGATTTCAGGGGTACTGAACAACGATGACAAGCCGCCGGCGTTTCGGGCGAGGACATTTTTTGCTCCATCTCGGCATCCCACGGGTCGGGTTTCACCGGCGCGTCGCGTATCCAGACCAGAAGACGCGAGAATAGCGCTACCGCAAGACCGGCCAGTGCGATTTCGCCGATCAAAACATCCGGGTCGTTGGAAGCGGTGGCGAACATAAAACCTCATGCAAAGTCCCACGTTCCGCAGGTCAGGTCAAGCGGGCTGGTGGCGGCTTGTAAAGACCCGGATGCATTCCGGATTTGGATTCACAAAATTGTTGGGCAATCGGCGCTGTTTAACGGCTCGAATCCGGCGAGCAGAACGGGCTGGCTTGATTTTGTGTCAGATTCACCCGTTATCCAAAATGTTGCGGATGGTTTGCGCGAGCTTAAGGGCCTGAAATGGTTTCGAGAGAAAATTGACGCCTTCTTTCAACGGAAAATCCTTGCTGGCCACTTCGGCGCTGTAGCCGCTTACATAGATCACTTTCAATCCGGGGTTTTCCTTCAAGAGCTGTTCACCCAAGTCTTTTCCGGTCATTCCACCGGGCATGACCATATCGGCAAGGAGCAAATGTATTCCATCACGGTGCTGGTTCCAGGCTTGCTTGGCGAGAAGGGTTTGAGTTTTGTGCTTTTTCCACGCCTCGATCGCGCTTGCGCCGTCAAACGCCTCAAGCACGTTGTAGCCGAGGCGTGACAGGATGTTTATCACCGAGGCGCGCAGCTTGGGTTCATCCTCGACGACAAGAATGGTCTCGTTGCCGCCGCGCGGCAATTCTGTCGTCGATGCAACGAATTTCTGGCCGGAAATCCTCGCCAGGCGCGGGATGTAAATGCGGAATGTCGTGCCGTTACCGGCCTGGCTATAGACACTGATCCAGCCTTGGTGCAGCTGGATGATGCCGAAGACGGTGGCGAGTCCGAGGCCGGTGCCCTTGCCGACGTCCTTGGTGGTGAAGAACGGTTCAAAGATTCGCGGAAGGATTTCCGGCGGTATGCCGGTACCCGTGTCACTGACGCTCAAGCAGGCGAACGAGCCGGCGCGGGCCTGGGGACATTGTTGACCGATGGATTCGTCAAATTCGACCGCGGAGGTTTCGATGACAAGTTTTCCGCCTTTAGGCATGGCGTCACGTGCATTCACCGCGAGATTCATGAGCACTTGATCCATCATGCCCGCATCGGCCAGGACAAAAAGCGGCTGCATGCTGAACTTGAACTGTAATTCGGCATTCTCACCGAGGGTGCGCCGCAGCATCTTGGTCATGTCGTTGACGGATTTATCCAAATCCAATTCGCGCGTCTGCATCTTTTCCTTCCGGCTGAACAAAAGCAACTGGCGGGTCAGCGCCGCGGCGCGCTGGGTGGCTTCGCCGATCTCCGCGGCGAACCCCTTTTGTTCCGGGGAAAGATTGCCGACCATCTCCAGCAAATGAGACTGCATCTGGATGACCGCCAGAATGTTGTTGAAGTCGTGCGCCACGCCGCTGGCGAGCTGGCCGATGGCCTCCATTTTTTGGGATTGACGGAGTTGTTCTTCAAGTTTTCGCTGTTCGGTGATGTCTGCGGCTGTGCCGACAATCCGGTAAATCTCGCCAGCCGGGTTGCGCACGGGAAAACCCCGGTCATGAATCCAGCGCACTGAACCGTCGGGCCTGACGATGCGATAGATCTCGTCGTATTCACCGAGCTCCTGCTTGGTCATGGCCGCTTCAATAATTCGCCGCCGGTCCTCGGGATGAACCGCCATCAACCAGTTGTGTGGCGATTCATACAAGCTTTTACAAGTTTGCCCCCAAATCTTTTCATAGCCGGGGCTGATGTAGAGGACCCGCTCCTTGGCGGGATCGGTAACCCAAAATACTTCGTTGATGCTTTCGGCGATCTGCCTGAATTTTTCCTCGCTCTCCCGCAACAATGCCTCCGCCTGCAGTCTTTCATCAAGCAGGCGTTTCTGATCCAACGCACGTTCAACGGCATTGGGCAGGCGCGAAATCCGGTCTTTAAGGAGATAATCGTTCGCGCCGTGCTTGATGGCATTCACGGCAACTTCTTCACCAACCGTTCCGGAAATGAGAATGAACGGAATGTTCAAACCACTTTCCTGCAAAAGTTTCGCCGCGCGCAAGCCGCTGAACTGCGGCATTGAGTAGTCGGAGAGAATGATGTCCGGCGACTTTTTGATTTCGGCCAGGAAGTCCGGTTCGGTCTCCACGCGTTTCCATTTCGGATTAAACCCGGCCTGCTGCAACTCGCTCAACACCAGTTCGGCGTCATTCGGATTATCTTCAACAATCAAGATGTTCAACGGAGTGTTCGCATAGTGCGGCCGGTTGTGCCCGGCAGGCTTGGACATGCACTCATTTGATTTCTCTTTTTCCATCATCAGCATCATACCCCCGCCGGTTTTTTACTCCAGTGAGCGAGAAGCTTGATTTTGTGTCAGGGGTTTCCCTGACACGGTGGAATGGAGGGCGGCTAATCTGCCAGCCGGTGTTGCAAGGCGTAACGGGTCAACTCGACATTGGTCGCCAATCCCATCTTTTTTGAAAGACGGCTGCGGTAAGTACCGACCGTCTTCTCGCTCAACGCGAGTTCAGCCGCGATTTCCTTGATGGTCCGGCCCTTGGCGACCATCTGCAAAACCTGAAGCTCACGGCTGGAAAGAGATTCATGTGGCGCAAGCTGGATGTCGCCGCCAAGCGTGGCCGCCAATTTTTCAGCGAGCATGGCGGTCACATATTTTCCACCGGCCATCGCCTTCCTCGCCGCCGCCACCACTTCATCGGCGGCGCTGTTCTTGTTCAGATAACCGGATGCGCCCAGCTTGAACGAACGGACCGCGAATTCCTCCTCGGGATAGGCGCTGACGACCAGCACCGGCGTGTGGGAACGAAGCCGTTTGATTTCACTCAATATTTCCAGGCCGTTGCGACCGGGCATATTGATGTCCAACAGGATGATATCCCACTCGTGTGCCGCCATCTGTTCCAACGCCTCGCGTGAATTTTTCGCCTCGCCAATTTTCAATTCGGAAAACTCATCGGCAAAAACCTCCTTGAGGCCGCGCCGCACGATTTCATGGTCATCAACAATCAGCACGCGAATCATACGGCCTCCTTTCTTTGGATGGACGCTTCGCTTTTCGCGATGCGCACGGTCACGGTTGTTCCGCCCTTCGGATGGCGCTGAAAATCAATTTCACCGCCCAACAAGGTTGCCCGCTCTTTCATGCCCAGCAAGCCTAGCGATCCCGGATTGGAAATGTCCTCCTCCGTGATGCCCCGGCCATTGTCGTGCACGGTCAGAATGACCCATCCGTCCTCCAGTTTTAGCGCCGCTTCGACTTTTGTGGCATCAGCGTGGCGCGCGATATTGGTAAGACATTCCTGGAAGATGCGGAAGAGCGTCGTGGAAATTATTTCTGAAAGGTTCAATTCCATTTCCGGCAACTGTATCTGGAACGGGATTCCGGTGCGCTCCTGAAACCGCCGGCTTTCGTAGTGCAAGGCCTCGCTCAATCCCAATTTGTCCAGCATCTCGGGACGAAGATTGGCGGCGATTTCCTGGACGCCCAGGCTGATCCCATCCACCAATTCCGTGGCGCTGACGAGCGTGTCGAGCAGGGAATTGACCGCAGGCGAGCCTGGCAACCCTTCAACCTTTCGTTCCGCCCGCCGCAGATCCATTTTCAATCCCGTCAGCTTCTGGCCGAGGTCATCATGAATCTCGCGGGAAATCCTGGCCGCCTCCTCTTCGCGCACCGATTGAACCCGGGCTGAAAGCGCGCGCAGCCGGGCATGAGAATCCCGGAGCATTTGCTCGGCCCGCTTGCGATCGTCAATATCCATGGCGGAGCCGTACCATTTCACGATTTTCCCGCGATCATCCCTCATGGCCACTTTGCGATGCAACACCCAGCGATACTTTCCATCCGGCCGGCGTGTGCGCACCTCATATTCGAACGGCTCGCCGCTGGCGACGCACGCGCGCCACAGGTCCACTTCTCCTTCGATGTCATCGGGATGAACGACGGTCGTCCATCCCCAGCCCAGCAGTTTCTCCAGCGGCAGACCCACGGAGTCCACCCAACGTTTATTAAAGTAATCGAGATATCCGTCCGGGCGGGCGGTGTGGATCATCGCGGGAGTTGTATCCAGGACGTAGCTCAGGTTGCTTTCGGCCTTTTTTAGTGCTTCCTCCGCAGACACCTGTTCGGTGGCATCCTCGTTGATGATAACAGATCCGACGATTTTTCCCTCCGCATTGCGGATGGGTGCCGCAGAATTCCGGATTGTCTTCGCTTTGCCATCGTAGTCTTTGATATCGATCAACTCATTCAAGCTGGTCTGCCCGTCGGACAGTGCCCGCGCGGAAGCCCAATCTTCCGGGGCGATCGGCTTTCCCGTGTCATGCCAAAAGCCCTTGCTCTGAGCCCACCGTTCACTGCCGGATACGATGGTGTCGCCCCAAATCCGCTTCGACGCCGCATTGGTAAGCACGACGTTGCCCGCCTGATCCGTCACCATCACGCCCACCGGCAGCGTGGCCAGAACCAGGTTCAGAAGTTGCTGGCTCTCCCGCACCGCCGCCTCCGCCCGCTTATGTTCGGTGATGTCCACCGATGAACCCAGCAGACAGTTTTGACCACCGATGGCCAGTGCTTCGGCGGACCACAAGATGTGGGTGATCTTCCCGGACGGCCCGCGAATCTCCAGTTCAGCGTTTCGCAAAAATCCCTGTTCCTTGATTTTGGCTATGTTGGCCGCCCGTTGATCCAGATCAGCCCAGATGCCGATTTCCACCGACGTATGCCCGATAACCTCCTCCCGGTTTTTTTGAACCATTCTCAAAAATTCATAGTTCACATCCAGATAGCGGCCCTCATCGATGGTGGAGAGCGACACGGCAATCGGGCTTGATTGGAATAATTTTAAAAATTTCCTTTCATTCTCCCGCAGAGCCTCCTCGGTCTGTTTGCGCTCGGCATTTTCCACCTGCAACAACCCATTGGCCCGCCTGAGCGATGCCGTGATGTTCCTTTGTGAGGCGGTGAGCAGCCCGACTATCAACCCGATCACCGCAAAAATGATCAGGCGCGGCAGTTCATTGGAGTTTATGGCCAGCCTATGGAGCGGTTCCAAAAAGCAATAATCGAATACCAGAGTAGAGAGCGTCAACGCGACCAACGATGGGCCGAATCCGCCGACCCAGGCGCTGAACACTACGCCGCAGAGAAACAGCAACGCGAAGGGCTGTGAATGCAAATATATGTTTGCCGCCTTGGCGAGGGCATACGCGACGGCCACCGACGCAACAGCCGCCCCGTATCTTAAAATCGCAGACGGCTTGCGAGTTGACTCTGCCGTAGTCATGGCCACGCCAATCTATATGATGCGGTCATGACGCGCCAGCAGAACGCGCGTGTCTGTTTTCAGAAGGGATTTCCAAGCCCGTCAGGGCTGACATATTTGTAGAACCAGAATCAAATATTCCCAAAAGTTCCGTCAGGAGCGACATCGGGGATGATTGGAATGGATATGCCACTCCTACGGAGCTGGAGATTTGTGGTCGTGGATTCGACAAATATGTCGCGCCTACGGCGCTCGTACTATTGATCGCGCGCAAGCAATCGCGGCTGACCGTAACAGACCGCTTTTGCTATGCTCTCGATTAATCTGGATTTGGTTTTATAAAGTGGCAGCTCAAAGACATGGCTTGGGGAATGAACGAATTAGCCAAAACTTGTGTCAGAGTGAGAATTGCAATTATTGATGAATCAAATTTTCAAATTAAGAAGGAAATGGTTTGCGGGCCTTCTCTTTCGCTTGTTTGTGGCTTCGGTTTTGGGATTTTTCTGCGATTGCCTTCTCAGTTGTGTAGGAATTGGTTATTATATTTTTCCAGGGCTGATGACCATTATCCTGATCGGCGGGTATACTTGGGCAATTCACTTTTATTCTCCTTTTTTTCAATCGTACACAAAGCGTCAACGATTGCTGATTTCTACGGGCATGGCGTTTATTCCACTTTTTATTGTTTATGGTTCCTCATTATTTTTACTAGAACAGTTTTTTGACAGCATGCAACGGGCGCAATTTGCATCGCCGGCCAACCCGCTCAATCAAGCATCTTTTTATGATGGCGGATTCATGGATAGAGATTTATTGCTTTACGTAAAATCAGATGGTCAAAAGCCCAAATTTGTTGCCAAACTTTGGTGGGATCCTGAATGTTATTTTTCAGAAGCACAATGGACCAAGGACGGGAAAATGATTGTTTGTTCGTTGAATGTTAACACCGCGAGCAATCAACCCATTATGGCTGTTGCTTTTGATTTCAGCGCGAATAAATCAATGGTGCCCCCGTGGATGACGAATTTTTTATCTGAGGAAAAGCCGGAGTCTGATTGGCGAAGGCAGGAATCAGACATTAAAGAAATGATTGCCACGCACGGTGGATTGAGTGGCAGCCGAATCACAGACGATGTGTTGATAGCAAATGAAAAGACGCTATGGTTTTGGCAAAAGCCTCCATAAATCGGAAAGGATTTGCCGAGGGTAGTCCATTTTGTTCATGGAAAGGCAGCTCACTTCCTAGTCCTTCTTGTCTTCTTGTAACTCACCGTCTTGGCCTCCGGTTTTTCGCCGCTGACCATGCGTTTCAATTCCTTGATCTGGTCGCGGAGCAGGGCGGCCTTCTCGAAGTGCAGGTCCTCGGCGGCTTTCAGCATCTCACCTTCGAGTTCGCGGATGGTCTCGACCACGTCAAGGTCGGTCTTGGTCTCGCGGATGAGGCCGGTGGCGGCGTCGCGTTGTTCATCCGAGACGGCGAGGCTTTCCTCCACGGCGCGGCTGACACTGCGGGGCGTGATGTTGTGTTCCTTGTTGTAAGCAACTTGCCGCTCGCGCCGTTTGTCGGTGACGGCGAGAAACTTCTTGATGCTCTCCGTCATCACGTCGGCGTAAAGGATGACTTCGCCATTCAGATGGCGCGCGGCGCGGCCGGCGGTCTGGATGAGGCTGGTCTCGCTGCGCAGGAAGCCTTCCTTGTCCGCATCGAGAATGGCCACAAGCGACACTTCCGGCAGATCGAGGCCTTCGCGCAGGAGGTTGATGCCGACGAGCACGTTGAATTCGCCCTTGCGCAGCGCGCGGAGGATTTCCACGCGTTCAATCGCATCAATGTCGCTGTGCAGATAGCGGACGCTCACGCCGATCTCGCGCAGGTAGTCGGTGAGTTCCTCGGCAGTGCGCTTGGTGAGGGTGGTGACGAGCACGCGTTCCTTTTGGTCCACGCGTTTGCGGCATTCCTCGATGAGGTCATCGATCTGGCCCTTGAGCGGTTTGATGGTGACGCGCGGATCAATAAGGCCGGTCGGGCGGACAATGAGTTGAACCACGCCGGGGATTTCTTCCCCCTCTGCGGCGCGAAATGGAAGAGAGGGCAGGGGCAGGGAGGCGCCATTGGTTTGCCCCTCACCCACCATAGTGGCTGTCGCTACTCCCCGTTTGGCGGGGAGAGGGAAAGCACTTTGGCGAGACCAGCCGATTTCCCGGGCGCTGGGCGTGGCGCTGACGTAAATCGTCTGGTTCTGCATGCCTTGGAATTCCAGAAAGTTCACGGGCCGGTTATCGAGCGCGCTGGGCAGGCGGAAACCGTGCTGGACCAGAACGGTTTTGCGCGATTTGTCACCTTCATACATGCCGCCGATTTGCGGCACGGTGACGTGCGATTCGTCAATCACGAGGAGATAATCATCCGGGAAAAAATCGAACAGCGTCGTGGGGCGCGAGCCGGGCGGACGATTGGCGATGTGGCGCGAATAATTTTCGATGCCGGAGCAGAAGCCCATCTCTTCCATCATCTCCAGGTCAAATTCGGTGCGCATCTTGATGCGCTGGGCCTCGAGCAGTTTGCCGTCGCGCTCGAGTTCCGCGATGCGTATGCCGAGTTCCTCGCGGATGGCCAGGATGGCGCGCTTCATCTTTTCACCGGTGGTCACGAACTGTTTCGCCGGGAAAATCATGCCCGCCTGCAGCGACTCGATTTTATTTCCAGTCAACGGCTCGAACCGCGTGAGCTTCTCGATCTCGTCGCCGAAAAATTCCAGCCGCAGGCCGTCTTCGCGTCCGGCGGGCCAGACTTCCACGGTATCGCCGCGCACGCGGAAGTTGCCGCGTTCGAAGGCGATGTCATTGCGCGTATATTGCAGGTCCACGAGGCGGGACAGGAATTGATCGCGTGAAAGCTCCAACCCGACGCGTAGAGGTACGATCAACGATGCGTAATCCTCCTTGCTGCCGATGCCGTAGATGCACGAGACGCTGGCGACCACGACGACATCGCGCCGCGTAAAGAGCGAAGCCATGGTGGAAAGGCGCATGCGTTCAATATCGTCGTTCACGCTGGAATCTTTTTCGATGAACGTGTCGGTGCGCGGGATGTAGGCCTCGGGCTGGTAATAATCGAAATAGCTGACGAAATATTCGACGGCGTTGTTCGGGAAAAAACTTTTGAACTCGGCGTAAAGCTGCGCGGCGAGCGTCTTGTTGTGTGAAATGACGAGCGTGGGTTTATTGACGTTTCGGATGACGTTCGCGACGGTGAAGGTTTTGCCGGAACCCGTGACACCGAGGAGCGTCTGGTGCTTCACGCCGGAAAGGATTCCGGCGGTCAGTTTTTCGATGGCCTGCGGCTGGTCGCCGGCGGGCTGGTAATCAGAGACGAGTTCAAACACGCGCAGAAATTAGGCTTTCAACGCAAGGGTGTCAAACGGCGGGTAGTCCTCATCAGCCGAAAATCGAGGATGAGGATGAGGACGAGGACGATTCCCTGTTACCCTTCACCACAAAACTTGCGCGCGGTAAAAGCGTTTCGTGAGTGAACTGGCGGCCGGGTCGGGGAAGTAGATGTTCGTGCCGGTACCGATGACCTGGTCGGCGAGGATGTTCCAGGAACCGGATAACAAGTCATCGCGAGATAAAATGCGATAAACGATGCCATTGGCGGAATTGAGGGCGACGGCGTTCGTGGTGGTGACAGGATTTTGCGCGGTAAGATTGAAGACGCTGGCGGCGTTGGTGGGGTTCGTGCCGGACAAAAATTCCTGAAGGTTGCTCATGCCGTCATGGTCAGGATCACCGCCGGCGTAGGTAGTGCTGTTGGTGGAGGTGGGGCTATTGGTGGAAGCGGCGCCGAAGAATAGCGCGCGCCATGCATCGGGGATGCCATCATTCGGTGCGCTGGTCATCCGTACAAGACTGCCCGACGAGAGAGCGGAGGTGTTTCCGGCCGGATCGGTCGCGGTGACGGTCACGGCCCGGCCGGCAGGAACGCGTGCGCCGAGGCTGTTGGTAAAATTTGCGGTCAGGCCGGTGCCGGTGAAGCTGCGTGCGCCGAGATAAGTCATGGCCTGCGCACCGGAGACGGCGGTGTCAGAATAAAAATCGAATTGATAAATCGTGCCATTTGCACCGTTGTAGCTGCCCGTAATGACGGTATTGGTTCCGACGAGCACCGTGGACAGCGTCGGTGCAGCGATGGTATGGTTGCCGGCAAGATTGAGCGAAATACCGCCCAAGCTATTGCTGAAAATGGAATTGCCCCGGATCAAGTCGTTCGTGCAGCCGGTGTCATTGATCCTCACGCCGTAGTACATCTTCGAGTAGGCGATGATATTGGCCGAACCGGGCGTGGTGCCGCCGATGATGTTACCGGGGGCGCTGGAGAAGCAGATGATGTTGTCATAATTGTTTGGCATGGCCGCGGCATTATTTCCATCCAGCCCCAACGTGTTTCCCTGGACGAGGTTGTTGCTGCTGCCCGTGTCGATGGCGATGCCATAATTGCCATTACCGGAGATGAAATTGCGGGCGCCTCCGTAACCGCCGACGGTATTGCCGACCGGTCCACCATAAATTTCGATGCCTGACCAGTAGTTCGAGATGGCCGCGGTGCCGGCGGCATTGAGGCCGATGTAATTGCCCTCGATCAAGTTGCCGGTAACGGGCGCGGTGTAGAGGAGGATTCCCTGTCTCTTGTTCCCGGAAATCACGTTCCGCGCCGCCGAAGTCACGCCGCCGATAGTGTTGGCCTGTGACCCGGGGTAAATCACCATGCCGACGGCGGCGTTGCCGATGGCGGCCGTTCCGGGCGCATTCAAGCCGACGAAATTGCCCCAGACGGCGTTATTATTGCCGGTGATATCCACACCGTCACCCGAATTGCCGGAAACCACATTGCTGGCCACGACGGTTGCGGCGGACTGGTCGATGACCACGCCGCCACCGCCGTTGCCGAGAATCAAAGAGCCTCCGGGATTCACGCCGACATAATTTCCAGCGACAAGGTTGCCGGTGGTGCCGGGATAGCCGACATAAATGCCGTCGCCGGCGTTGCCGGAGATGATGTTGCGCATTCCCGGGGAAAAGCCGCCCACCGAATTGGACAATGCGCCGCTGAACACGGCCACGCCGGTGCCGGCATTGGGGATCGCCGCCGAGCCCGCGGCATTCAGGCCGACGGAATTGCCCCAGATGGAATTAAAGTTGCCCACCAAATTGATGCCCGCATTCAAGTTGCCGGAGATGAGATTGCTGGCAATCACGTTGCCGGCTGCGATGTTAAAGAGGTCCACGCCGGCACCGCCATTGCCGAACGCCGTGCTGCCCGCGAGGTTCACCCCCAGATAATTGCCCGCCACCAGATTGCTGCTGGAACCCGGGCCGATGATCTGGACGCCGTCACCGACATTGCCCGAGATCACATTGCGTGATGCCGTGGTCGATCCGCCGACGATATTATATGACGAGCCGCTCTGCAGGCTGACGCCGGAGTAGAAATTTGAGACAACCCCCGTGCCGGCGGCGTTCAGCCCGATGATATTGCCCCAGATGGAATTGGAATTGCCCGCCACCAACACGCCAAAATTGGTGTTGCCGGAAATCACATTGCCGGCCACGGTGATGTTGAAGGCGTTGTCGTAGATATCCACACCCGACCAACGGTTACTGATGGCCGCCGTGCCGGCTGCGTTCAGGCCGATATAATTTCCCGCGACCAGGTTGTCTGCCGCTGCCGGGCCATAGATAAGCACGCCGTCCTGGGTGTTGCCGGAAATCACGTTGCCGGCGCCGCTGGTGAAGCCGCCGATGGTGTTGCTGGATGCGCCATTGAAGATTTCGACACCGGCGTATCCGTTCGGCAACGCGCCAGTCCCGGCGGCATTCAAGCCGATGTAATTGCCCTGGACGGAATTAAAACTGGTGCCGGGATCGCGGACGGCGACACCCTCGATGTCGCTGCCGCTGATGACATTGCTGGAGATGAGATTGGAAACCGCGCTATCGCTGATCTGGACGGGACAAATACCATTGGTCACGGCGAGGGTTCCCGTCGGGTCGGTGCCGAGATAGCAGCCGCTGATGGTATTGCCGACGGTGTTGGTACCATCCATCAAAACGCCGAACTCCGGGAATTTATTGATGATGAAACCGCGCGCGGTGGAGTTGGTTCCGCGGAACTGCAAGCCGCTGGCATAGGCTTCGCTCGCGGTCTGGCAGGACAGGCCGTTGAGCAGGATTTTGGGGGCGCCGGCATATCCCGGCTCGGTGGTGCCGTCCACCAGGGTATTGCCCCAGATACTGGTGAGCTGGTCGCTGGGCAGGATGTTGAACACGCTGTTGCTATAACCGGGATCGGTCACGGGGATGTTGAAGCGGATGGTCGCGCCGGGATGGTCGTAGCCGTAATACAGCGCCGCGCGCAAACTGCCGGGGCCGCTGTCGAGCGTGTTGGTGACGATGTTTGTCGCACCCGGACCGGCACCGTAAATGGCGATCACGCCGGCGCGGTCACCGGCGCTCAGGACGGGGTCGGGATGGCCCATGACGTTAATGTATTGCATGTAGGCGGGCTTCGGGTCGATGGTATCAAGCCCGTTGGTCGAGAAGGCGGTCCGGCTGTAATGCATGACCGAGAGGAAATCATACGGAGTTTCATTGGTCGTGCCGGTGAGCAGCACGAAATTGAAGATCTCGTTGGTGCCGATGTTGTTGGTGTTGATGGTCACATAATTGTCGCGGTCGGAGCGTTCGAATTCATGCACCAAGCCGAGCGCATGGCCGATTTCATGGACAACGGTGCCGTGGTTCCACGCAGCGGGGCCGATCTGCAACAACTGCGGTCCGCCGCCCATTCCCACCACCGACAGGCCGCCGCTCAAGGTGGGGTTGTTGGTGACGACGATGTAATTGGCCTGCGAGGTGCGCGCGATGAAATGGAGGTTCACAAACGTGGCCCATTCCGCGCAGCAATCGAGGAAGACTTTTTGATTGGTCGACGACACGCTGGCATCGAATTGATAATAGACATTGCCGCCCGGCCAGGGTGTGAAGCCATGGGCGAACGCGAGCCTGGACTGTTGTCCGCCGGCGAGATAATTGCGCCACGCCTGCAAATAATCCACGGAAACCTGCATATCACCGATCTGTGCGAGCGTCGCGCCAGGCGGCACGGAAGCCAGAATCTGGTCGAGCAGGGCGACGTTCCAATCTTCATTGGTCGTGGTGATGGCGGCGCGGGCGGTGAGCGCCAGAAAAAGAAGGGAACAAAGCGTTAGAGTTTTAAAGATGGGACGTCTCATATTTTATGGATGAATGGCCTCGTCCAACAGGCCCAATCTAAACAGGCTTTGACCGCCGACAAGCAAATTGTCGGTGACATGGCCGGTTCAATATTGATTGAAACCTTGGTTGGTTTCCGCAAGTCTGACGGGAACCATGAAATCGTTTTTTGTCCCGGCAGTTTTATTTGTTTCGCTCATCGTTTCCCGCGCCGCAATGCCAAATCCCATCCCGCTCTGGCCCGATGGCGCGCCGGGGGCGCTGGGCACCTCGAGCAACGACATCCCCACGTTGACGCCGTTCTTGTGCGAATCCAACGCGACGGGCGCGGCGCTGGTCATCTGTCCCGGGGGCGGCTACGCGCACCTGGCGCCGCACGAAGGCGATAGTTTCGCGGTCTGGCTGAGCGAACACGGCGTGACCTGCTTCGTCCTCAAATATCGGCTGGGCATCAATGGCTACCATCATCCGGCGGAGCTTGATGACGCCGCGCGCGCCGTGCGCTGGGTCCGGGCGAACGCGGCGGAATACGGAGTTGACGTCCATCGTGTCGGCATCATGGGTTCATCGGCGGGCGGGCATCTGGCGTCAACGTTGATGACGCACTTTGACGCCGGCGACACGAA
>DATHOG010000053.1:0-12065 GCA_035485115.1 Candidatus Sulfotelmatobacter sp.
CCATTGGCTCCGGGTCAGCCACCGCTTTTGGCGGTGCGTTCGCCCGCAGCCACGGGTCTCGCCTCTTCACTCTCAAGCTGCCTTTTTTTCACAGTCCAGCGGTGCCGTTTTTAGCATCGCCGGCCTTGGAAGTTTTTCACGCGGCTTGCCCGGCCGACGTGTTCTTCCCGGTACGGACTCTTTTTTTGTCCCGCCTTTCGGCGTCTTTTTTGTGCGGCTGCAACTTTTTTAATTTTGCCGCCGCCAGAGTTTTCCGCCCGTGCTGATGCGCAGTAGCAACCTTTCACCTTTTGGTGACTGCGGTTCGTCCGTGCTCGAAACCTGCCCGGACTACTTGACTCAACTTGCCGCGGTTTCTAATCGCGACTCGCTGCCTGATCCCTCATTCGCGTTTGACGATGTGCGAACACCGCCAGAGGAATCCGTGAATTCTGCCTCTCCGAACTTACGCTCGGTCCAGAGGAGCCGTGGCAACCAGCCTGCCCCGGCTTTTCCCCGGTCACCCGGGATTATCCTGAAACGCGCAGTTCCGATTTTATTCTCGACCACCGTTTCGTTCTTTCAAGGAACGCGATCATCATAGCAGACATCTAATGTTTGAACACATTTTGATATGCACAGCTTATTAACCAAAATCCGCCGGTGAAGAACTTGTGGACAACCAATAAAATCCAATAAAATCAAGGTGATTTCAATTCCGTGCCCGCGAGTTATTCACCGTAAAAAACCGGTTTTGGCGTCACGGTGAACAAGTTGCGGGGCGAAATTTTAAAAATTCCCGCTCGACAGAGGGAAATCAGCCGTCACATTCTCCATAAATTCTACAAATGAAATTTGTTCCGTTCGCACTGACCACCTTGCGCCTGGTGCTTGGGCCAATTGCGTTGCTGAGTGCGATGGCAAAAGTAACCCACTTCGTCTATTTACCCATATTGATCGTCGGAACGCTTTCGGACATTTATGATGGGATCCTCGCCCGGCGGCTTGGCGTCGCCACCCCTGCCCTGCGCCGGTACGATAGCATTACCGATGTGATTTTTTATCTCTTCATACTTGGCGCAACGTGGATAACGCGCCATGAACTGGTTGTGCAAAATTGGATTCCCATCCTGCTCATCCTGGCATCGGAAATCGCAGTGGTCCTCGTTTGTTTCTATAAATTCGGAAAATATCCCGCCACCCACTCCTGGCTGGCAAAATTTTACGGGCTGTGCCTGCTGGCAGGGTTGATCGCGCTGCTGGTCTTCAATGCGGGAAGCTGGGCAATCATTTCACTAACCACCGTTGCAGTCATCACCAATGCGGAAATCATTGCCATTCATCTGCTGATGAAAACACCCCCGGTGGATGTGAAGACGGTTTTTAAAATTCCAAAAGCCGGAAAGGGAAAATCCCAGCCCGGGTGATTCGCGACGCCCGCGAGGAGGGGGAACCATTTTTACCATAGAAGCACGGAGACGCGGAGGTCCTTGCGGATGGCCACCGATCAAAAGCGGAAAGCGGAAACGGGACTGGGGTTTTGGATTGCGGCGGTGTCTTGCCGCTTTGGCAACGCGTGGCCGGCAATGGGAAAGCCCCAAGAGGACTGGCGCAGTCCAAGACGCTGGCGCGACTATCCTGTCCCACCTCTGAAGGGGCGATAAAGAACTCGCGCGGGATGATCCTTTCGCTCCTGCCGGAGCTTAAATTAAATAATGACTTGAACCCACAGCTATCGCTGTGGGCTATTTTCTTTCGCGCCTCCGGCGCTATCCCAAATGATTGGCCGCGTCGGCGAAGCCGGCGACGACTTCTTCGCGGGTTTGCATTTTGCGGATGCGCACATACGCGTCGCTCTCGGCGCGGGCGGTGTGGGCGACCTTCAATTCCTGGGCGCGTTTGAATTGCTTGTCCGGCTTCTGCGGCGTGAGTGGATAATCCACCGCAAAGCCCGCCGCGCGCAGATCGTGGACGAGTTTCAATGAAATGCCGCGCAAACTTTCGTCCTCGATCAAAACGAAGACGTCCATCTGGGAATCGAACTTGGGCAGCAAACCGCGCGCCTTCAAAATCTCCAGCAACACGACGTCGCCCATGCCGAAGCCGAGCGCAGGCAGGTCCACCTTGCCGCCGCTGATGAGCTTCACGAGGTTATTGTAGCGGCCGCCGCCGGCGATGGCGCGGAATTCGCCCTTGCGATCAAAGGCCTCAAAGACAACACCGGTGTAATACGCCAGGCCGCGGATGACCTTGTAATCCACCTTCACAAAATCCTTCAACCCGCGGGCGGCGAGGTTTTGCAGGATGCTGTCCAGTTCCGCCGTCGGTTTGCCGGCGGCGATGAAGGCATCCACCTTGGCCAGGGAAAAACCGAGGGAGGAAAGTTTTTTCTCCGATTCATCGGGCGAGAGGCGCTCCAGCTTGTCAATCGCCTGGAAAAATTCGTATTCGCCGGAAGCGTGGGACGGCGACACGCCGTCCCTCCCGTGATGGTAAAACTCCTGCCAGGCGTTGCGGCTGCTGAGGCGGATGACAAAATCCTCCGCCGTGAGGCCGAAGGCGCGCAGGGTATCGATCAGCAACGCGATGAGCTCCGCGTCCGCCGCCGGATCGGTCTCGCCGATGAGGTCGGCATTGAACTGAAAATGTTCGCGCAAGCGGCCCTTTTGCTGGCGTTCGTAACGGAAAAGCTGGGGGATGGCGAACCACTTGACGGGCTTTTTGTAATTGCGCTCATGGGCGGCGACCATGCGCGCGAGCGTGGGGGTCATTTCGGGGCGCAACGAGATTTCGCGGTCACCCTTGTCCTTGAAATTATAGAGCTGGCCGACGATCTCCTCACCGGATTTGGTGGTGAAAAGTTCCAGGGGTTCGACCGGGGGACCGTCGTATTCGCGAAAGCCGTAGCGGCGGGCGATTGTACGCCACTGGTCGAAGATATATTGGCGCGCGTCGGCGCTCCACACATCGGGATGCGGGAGCGGTTCGGGATAAAAATCGCGGAATCCGGGCAGTCGTTCCATGGGAAAAGGATAAAAAAAATTTCCGATTAGGAAAGATTTAACCACGCGGGGGACAGAGACATCGGTTCAAGATGGATGAATTTGAAGTGGACGCTGAATGGCGCGCGTAAGCAAAAGCGCCAGAGGACTGGCGCAGTCCAAGACGCTATCGCGAATTTTGAGATTCATCGCCGACGCCTTGCGTCCTGGAGTGCGGTAGCCCTCTACCGCTTTTCCACCGCCAACCTAAAATTTTTGACTCACAATCTGTTCCGCAAATAACATCGTTCCTTCATGCCTGAACCAAGAACGCCTTGGCCGCATGCACCGACGCATCAACTTTCCGTGCGTGGAACCTATTTCGTCACGGCTTCAACTTATCAAAGACTTCATCATTTTCGCGGCGCAAAACGATTGGGGGTTTTGCATCGCGGCCTGCTCGCTGTGACAAATGATTTTGGCTGGAAACTGGAAGCGTGGGCGGTATTTCCCAATCATTACCATTTTATTGCCCATTCGCCGGAAAGCAAAGACGACGCTTTCAACCTGAGCGATATGTTAAGTGTGTTGCATGTCAAAACGGCGGAATGGATCAACGAACTGGATAAGACTCCCGGACGGCAGGTGTGGTTCAACTTTCGAGAAACCCGATTAACGCATCAACGCTCGTATCTTGCGCGGCTGAATTATGTCCATCAAAACGCGGTCAAACACGGGCTGGTTTCAGCGGCGAATCAATATCCGTTTTGTTCCGCGGCATGGTTTGAACGCACGGCGTCCACCGCGACGGTAAAATCCATCTATCGGTTCAAGACGGAAAGAATTTCTGTGCCGGATGAATTTGAAGTGGACGCTGACTGGCACGCGTAAGCAAAAGCGCCAGAGGACTGGCGCAGTCCAAGACGCTATCGCGAATTTTGGGAATCACCGCCGGTCACTTCATCGATTTAACAAATCACGACTTACGACTTGGTGGCGAGTTTCAGGACTTCGGCGCGCATTTCCTTGCCGGCCTTGAATTTGACCATGGAGCGCGCGGGGATGGGCACGTCAATCTCCGGTTTGTTGGGGTTGCGGCCGATGCGCGCCTTGCGGATCTTCACCTCGAAGACTCCGAAGTTGCGCAATTCCACCTTGTCACCTTTGGCCAGCGCTTCGGCGATGTAATCGAGCGTTTTTTGCACGACGTCGAACACCTGCGTCTGGATGAGGCCGGATTCTTCGCTGATGCGTACGACAAGGTCGCGTTTGGTCAGAGTCATAGGGTTTGGAGTTTCTGATTGGTTCATGGCACGATATGTTTAGTTCTGAGAATTATCGCATTTTAAGAAAAATTGTAGAGCGGTCAGCGGCCCGGATGGTTTTCGCGAATGTAGAAATGTCCAACTGCTGTTTCTTCTCCCCAAGGGAGAAGGTCAGGACGAGGGGGAAGGCGGCGTTCATATCAAATTTTGCGTGACTTGAAATCTGGATGACCATTTCCCCCTCACCCGCCATAGCCGCTGTCGCTGCTCCCTTGGGGAGAGGGAGAAACGCTCGCTGCGCCTTGATACTGGAACGCCTTGGGTGGTTGAGGCGTTTGAAGCGCAAGGGAACGCAACGCCATGGAACAAACGGTTGAAGCTTTTATTGAACCGACCCAGCCAGGCCGAGGAAAAGGGGTAGGAGCCGACGGTCACGGATCCCCGGCAAATCGTATTGCCACCCGTAACGGGCGATGCTGAAAGACTGATTGTTTTCATGCTCCCGAATTACAGCCATCATTCGGGATTTTAAAACAAAGTCCAGTAAAATATTGGGGATTATGGCGTTTTAAGAACATTTAAGGGCAGCCCGGTTGGTGTCGGCATATCCCCTTCCCTCATGAACCCAAAGATTGTAGGACACCACCTCACAATGAACTCGATGAGGGTGGAACACTACACGGAGTCGTTCGGATTAACGTCCTGGATTGCGGCGGGAGCCGTGTGTCGCGGGGCAGAATCCGGGTTTTGGTTTTTGACTGGCATGAGCCTCCTCACGTCGGCTGCTACAAAACAAGAACGGAGACTGAGACTTTTAGATGGCGCGGACTGACGTCCGCGGCTACTGGTTGCGGGAACCAACGCCGCTTTTGCGCGCACGTGGCTTGATCGAACGTCCGAAAGCGGTGTCGCGTCCCGCATGCGGGATGGTAAAATACGCGTTTTGTTCATTCCTTCCGGCGGGTGTACCGCCGGGGACAGCGCGCCGTCCCTACCAACCCAACTGACCCACTACCTGGATTCCAGGGAAACAAAAAACCCCGTCGGCGAGCCAGCGGGGATTGATGAAAACTTAATTACGACGGCGGAGGCCGAGCAGGGCGAGACCGCCCAAACCGGCCAGGGCAACCGTGGTGGGTTCCGGAACTGGACCGACACCGAAAGGAGACAACCCCGCTGAATTCATGGTGACGCCATAGTTGGGGGTATTGATACCCGAGGTGGGCAGGTATTGGAAAGGATTGGACCAGCCGACGGCAGCACCTGCAGCTTGCGCGGCAGAGGGGGTAGCATAAGCGCTGCTCCAGGCAATCAGATACATGGTATTGGTCGTGCCTCCGATCAGATTTGCTGCACTAAATGCAATACTAGCGTTATAGTTGACAGATCCATTGGCAGCAACGGCACCTTCAATCGCGGCACCATTCGTTCCGTCAACGAAGAAGTAGCCGGGCTGGTTCAGGATGTCATTCCAGGCGGTAGATGGGTCGAAAAATCCGATAGTATTGGTGGGCGTGGAAGTCATAATGCTATCCACGCTCGGTGTGGTTGCCGCCGGTCCCGCGATAAGTGACCAATCAAGGCCAGGGCCTAATCTAGCCGTGCCCGAATAGTCAATACCCCAAATCCCGCGAGCACTGTCGCTGATGTAGATGTTGCCTTGAGCGAACGAACTGACGGTCATAAAAGCGACCGCCCCAATGAGGATAAGGGTTTTTTTCACATCCCTTGTTTACGCCTGCCGGTGATGATTTCCAATCAAAATCGATAATGTCTCAATTTCAAGAAACCTGACGGGGCGAGCGTCTTCACGAGCCGTCGTGAGCCGTGGGTTTAAGCGGCTCGCGAGGACGCTCGCCCCACCAATTTAAAATACCACCGCAAACTCCATAAGTTGCCCGGTCCAGCCGGAGGTCACGGATGCGAATGGCCATATTCCATAAGAAGCACCAAGCACCAGCTTCCAAGCTCCAGAGAAACACCAAGGCACAAGATTCAAACGGTGCGGTCGATGATTTTGGTGAGGTGGCTCAAAAATATGGATTACGATTATGATTACGAGGAGGAGGAATCACGGGGCCTCCGTGTGGTCGCGCACCGTCTCCCTCACCCTAACCCTCTCCCGCTGGGAGAGGGGACAACCGATGGGTGATTTCGCAGAACCGTGTGTCGCGGAGCAGAATCCGCGTTTTGGTTTTTGACCGGCATGAGCCTCCTCACGTCGGCTGCTACAAGAGAAGAATGGGGCCGGGGACTTTTAGATGGCGCGGACTGACGTCCGCGGCTACGAGTTGTTGCTACCGCAGTCTATAATGCGGCTCTTCCATGAGGAGACTGTTCAAAAAAGTGACGATGACGATGACGATGACGATGATTCCCTTTTGCCCTGGAAAAAAAACCCGCTGGCAAGCAGCGGGGTTGATGAAAACTTAACTCAATCGTTTGCGACGGCGGAGGTCGGCTTAAGGAACACCAGGCCCGTTTCCCGCTCCGGGGGCATGATCTTCACCGGTTAATGTTTTGGTAAGAGCCGTTGGTGGTACAATTGCCGACGCCGGATTGCCTTCATCCAGCAGTGCCGCCCTTTGCTTTTCCGTATTGATAACCTGTTCCTCCGGGGTCAGTTCGGTTGTGGCTTGAGTTGCGCCCGATGTATTCACAGCCCCTCCACCACCACCTCCACCGGGAGGAGCCGAAAAATCATTCATTCCGGCCGCCGCCATGGCGCGGGCGCGGGCCGCTGCCGGTGAATTCGGAGGAAGGTCCCTGTGCATCGGCCGGTTGGGGGTGCCTATGGGGCTGGGCACGCCCGTAGGCATCGGCACACCGCCGCCAGGGCCGCCCGGTGGTGAGGCTGCCGGCGAGGTTATGGTAGGCGCATCCGCCAGGGCCAAATCCTGTTTGATGCCGTGATTGACAAAAGTGATCACGGAAGCCTTGTCATCAATCTTCACGACCTCGATGTCATCTTCCCGTTCGCCTTCAGCCATCACATAGGATTGGTCGTGGGCAGGTTCCTTGCCCTTGGCCGGGATGGCGGCCTTGAAAATGACTTCCAACTGGCCGAAGACGTTCATGATGCCGTTGGGGGTGAGCTTGATCGGCGGATCCGGCGGCGTCGTATCCACCGGAGCGGGGGGTGGAATGGGAACCAGGGCAAAGACGTTGCGGGCGGTGATGGTGGAATAGGGATTGGCTGGGGCCGGCGGATTGGCCGAGGCGGGTTGCGCCTCTTCCGCGCGGAGGGAAGCAGTGGTCACCGCCACGGCAACGCTTGCGACTAAACCCAGTTTTCCGGTGAAATTCATTGGTTCAAAATACGTTTAAAACTACATCCAAAAGAACACCAATGCCAAAGGAAAGTTGCAGACTTTTTGGCCATTGAGGGACACGGATTCCTGATAAATTCCAAGTTCCAAGCACCAAGCTCCAGAGAACATTCAAACTTCAATCGCCAAAACAGCCATAGCACGCGTTTGGAGCTTTTGGCTTGGTGTTTCTCTGGAGATTGGATGTTGGTGCTTGGAGCTTCATTGCCGTGACACGATGGATAGAAGCTTGTCTCCCTTAAGATTTGAGCCTCCTCACGTGATTTGAGCCTCCTCACGTCGGCTGCTACAAAGCAAGAACAGGGACTTTTAGATGGCGCGGACTGACGTCCGCGGCTACGGGCTGGCTATTTCGTAGAACCGTGTGTCGTCGAGCAGTATCCGAGTTTTGATTTTTCACTGGCATGAGCCTCCTCACGTCGGCTGCTACAAAACCGGAATGGGGACGGGGACTTTTAGATGGCGCGGACTGACGTCCGCGGCTACGGGTTGCGAGAGCCACGCTGCTTTTGCGCGCACGAAGCTTGATCGAACTTTCGAAAGCATCTCGCACGTTCGAAAGCGGTGTCGCGTCCCGCATGCGGGATGGTGAAACACGCGTTTTGTTCATTCCTTCCGGCGGGTGTACCGCCGGGGACAGCGCAGCGCACTGTCCCTACCATCCAAACTGACCCACTCTGAATTTCAGACAAACAAAAAACCCCGCTGGCGAGCCAGCGGGGTCTGTTAAAAACTAAACCAATTATTTCTTGCGGCGAAGGCCAAGCAGGGCGAGACCGCCCAAACCAGCCAAGGCAATCGTCGTGGGTTCAGGAGTAGCCGCCACGGTACCGACACCGAAGGGAGTCAATCCCGAGGCGTTCATGCTGTTGCCGCCGTTGGGCGTGTTGATGCCCGTGCCAGGCGTATATTGGAACCCAGCCGACCAACCAACGGTACCCGACCCAAAGGCGCCAGTATACGCAATTAGGTACATCGTGTATTGCGTGCCACCAGTGAGGTTCGACGCTTGGAATGCGGTGGAATTGTTGTAGCTGATTGAACCATTAGCGGAGACTGCACCAGCCGTCGCGAGACCATTCGTGCCGTCAACCACGAAGAAACCATTTTGGGTGATGTCAGTCCACGCAGTCGCCGAGCTATAAGCTGCCGCGTTGTTGGTAGGCACGGAGGCCATGATACCGGCCACAGGAATCGCGGTCGAAGCCGGACCAGCGATGAGGGCCCAAGTGAGACCACTGTTCAACAGCGGCGTGCCCGAGGTGATGTTCCAAATGCCTCTGGAATTGTCACCAATCAGAATGTTGCCTTGAGCGAATGAACTGACGGCCACCATGGCGACCGCAGCAATTGCAAGTAGTGTTTTTTTCATGTGTCTTTGTGTTTCAGGTTTTGTTGGTTAGTGGATTATTAGTCAGATAAGGTTTATTGAACAGTAAAAGTGTTGGTCCAAGTTTCCGAGCCGGCAACCACGTGCTGGATGAAGAAGCCATTACCAACGAGAGGCGCGAGGTTGATGTAGTCACCGCTGTTGTCATAGAATCCGTTGACATCGCCTGACGCCAAAAAGTTGTTGTCTGCATCTGAACCAGTAAAGAACTGATAGGAGGAATACTGTTGGACGCCGGCATTCCAAACCCAAGCCACGTCGTTGTTGACGCCATTAGGATCAGAAGTACCAACGAAACCTTCCAAGGCACTGGCAATGTTGGTGCTGACCGGAATCGGGGAAGCAACCAAGCTAAATGCGTGACCCAAGACAATGTTGTTGGTGCCCTGCGCAACAGTACCGACCACCGTCGCAGTCACGGGAACCAAAGCCGGATTCTGCAAGAAGGCACCAGCACCGACTCCCAACGGGGACGTAATGTAGTCGCCGCTGTTGTCATAAAAGCCATTTTGCGCCCCGGACAGCAGGAAGTTGTTGTCAGCATCCGCACCTGTGAAATACTGATAAGAGGAATACTGCTGGCTACCATAATTCCACAGCCAGATAGTCGTGTTGGTAACAGCGTTGGCATCAGAAAACAGTCCGGTGAAGATTGAGCTGATGCTGTTGGTGTTGTCCAGATTGAGCTGATTGCCCACGAGGACGAACTTGCCGGCCGGAACCGTGACGTTGTAGTAGCCCACAACGTTCTGTGAGTAAACCTGCGCCTGGGATGAAATGACAGAAGCAGCGAGCGCGGCTGCAACGGCCAGTAGTGTTTTTTTCATTTTCTATTTAGTGTGTTGTTGTTCTTATACCGTGTGCAGTGTTAATTTCGCAGACACGCAAGCAAGGGTCAATAAATTATTTCGATTTTTTTGAACATTTTTATGCCATGGGGCATCGTTCTCACAAGTCATTCATTTCCAGCATTTTAAACACTTAATCTTAACTTAATTTTCGGTTCAGCCGGGATTGTAACAGTTTTGCCATATTTTGCCGCGGCATGATTTATGCAAATGGGTCAAAAGCGGGGTTTTAACCACTGATGGACACGGATAAGCACGGATCAAGGCGCTGCATCCGGACAGGATGAAGAAGATTTAAGGGAATTAAAGGATAAAATGACGGCCAGGGACCGCTTCGGCGATTCGGTACACCCCGGTTGGCAAAGCGGTCTTCCCCCTCATCCGTCCTTCGGACACCTTCTCCCTTGGGAGAAGGCGGCGAGGCGGCGTGGCACAGCAGGTGCCTAGCGTCACGGTTTGCTCCCACCAGTTGCCAACCACACGGCTGGTCAGTGGGAAAAATTTGAATGACGAAGTTCATGGTGAAAAGCTCCAAAATCCACAGTAAAACATCCAAGCACCAACCTCCAAGCTCCAGAGAATATTCAAATTCCAATCGCCAAAACGGTCGTACGCATCGTTTGGAGCTTGTGGCTTGGTGCTTCTCTGGATGTTGGAGGTTGGTGCTTGGTGCTTTATCGTAAAGCCTGCTTGTGAGGTTACGAGGATGACGATGAGAATGAGGATGATTCCCCATTGCCCTAGGGCCAGAGGGCACGGTAGAGGCGCATGGGGTTGGTGGCGGTATCGTCGTTGACCTGCCAAAGGCCGTTGATGCCGGCGGTGTTGGTGCTGAGGTTGAACCAGAAACCGGTGCCGAGATTGGAGGACCATTGGACGGAATAGATGTAAAACGGCGTGCCGATGAAGGTGATGAGGTTTGAGCCGCCCCCGAACATCTGGAAGCCGATGACGCGGCTCTGGCCCGGGGCGAGATTGGTGACGGTGAGCGAGGCGTCCACACTGACGGCCACGCCGACGGAATCGGTCACGACGACGGAATAGGAACCGACGTCGGTCCATTGGACGTTGCTGACGGCGAGGGCGGCATTGGTGGCCTGCGCGAGGTCGGCGTGGTCTTTGCGCCATTGATAATGCAAATCCTCCCGGCCGAGGGCACCGACGGAGAAGACCGCACCGTCGCCGATGGCGACAGCCTGGTTTTGCGGCTGGTTGGTGATGGCAGGGGAAATCAAACCAAACACGGAGACGTTCGTGGCCGTTCCGACGTAAACCTTGCCATTGGCGACGGTGGGAACCTCAAAGCTGTTCATCGGGCCGGGGTTTTGTCCGGCCAAATCGCTGTTGTAGAGGTCGGGGGCGGGGATATTCGCGGCGTCGTAGGCATGCAGAACGGCGGTGCCGGCGGCATTTTCGATGGCCCAGATGATGGCGTTGCTGTTGCCACAACTCGAGAGGCTGGGCGTGGCACCGGCGGGCGAGTACGTGGTCAAATCGTTGCTGATAATCGTTTCGCCAATAAATGCATTGGTCAGGCTGAAGGCGGTTAATTTGTCCTTCGCCCGGATGAAGTAGAGAGTGTTGTTGAAATAAACCGGCGTGCTGGCGCCTTTGAACGGGCTGGGGACTTCCTGCACGATTTGATCCCCGGTCGGCTGGTAATGGGTGAGATTGTCACGGTCGGCCATGTAAATGGATCCGGTTTTGGAGGAGCAAATGATCAAATGGGGGTGGTCGGCGCTGCCGGCGGAATCGGGCAAGAGAATGATTCCGCCGGAGCCCAGGTCAATGTCGTTCAAGTTCATATCGACCTGATTGGAGGGCGTGAAAAAATCGGCAAGTTGCAATCCGTTGGTGGTGGAAAGTTTCAGCAGGCTGTCGCCATAATCATTGTTGGTGGCGGCGTCAAACGTGCCGTTGCCGGTGGCGACATAGATGTTGCCATTGGTATCGGCGGCGGGGGCGCAGCCGGCCTCCCAGATGCCGGCATCGGCGCCGTTTGGATTCGCATTAAAGACGGCCTTTTGTGCGAGCGTGGTGGCGTCATAACCGAGAACCCAGCCGTGAAACGGACCCAAATCGGCCAAGGAAGCGAAGGCGATGTAAACGATGCCATGGTACAAAAGCAATCCCGGCCGGTTGTGTTCACGGAACGGGTTAAAGGACATCACATTGTCGACGCTGCCATCGCCATTGCCGGGCACGGAGGCGGTGATGGTGACGGGGCCACCGAATTTTTCGGCACCGCTGGTGAGGTCCAAGGCATGCAACTG
>DATHOG010000054.1:0-34095 GCA_035485115.1 Candidatus Sulfotelmatobacter sp.
ATACCCCGCGACTTGTGTAGATACCAATGCCCAAGGGAGAGGGCCGGGGTGAGGGGGAAGTGGTCGTCCAAATTTCAGGCCCCGCACACTTTGAAATGAGCGCCGCCTTTCCCCTCATCCTTACCTTCTCCCTTGGGGAGAAGGAACAGCAGTTGGATATGTCTGCATTCGCGAAAGCCATCCGAGCCGCTGACTGATTCATGAGGAGGAG
Source organism: Candidatus Sulfotelmatobacter sp. (assembly GCA_035485115.1). GTDB lineage: Bacteria > Verrucomicrobiota > Verrucomicrobiia > Limisphaerales > UBA11358 > UBA11358. The sequence goes on from DATHOG010000054.1 coordinate 212, forward strand.
TCAATATATCGATCAATCAACCGAACACCGCAGCAACACTATTTTTTGAACCGCCTTAAGCCGCCGAAGCTGTCTTGACAGCCTCCAACTCCTCCCAACGAGCATAGAGTTGCGGTATTTTTCCCTTGGCCGCTTCAAGTGCAACTGTAAGTTCGTTCACCTTCGCCGCGTTTTTTTTGAAAAATTCCGGGTCCGCAAACAATCCCTCGATTCGTACGACCTCGGCTTCCAACGCCTGGATCTGGGCTTCCATGCCCTCGAGTTCGCGCTGTTCCTTGAATGACAACTTGCGCGCTTTTGAGGCTTTTGGTTTTTCGGCGGCGGGCGGGGCCTTGAATTCTTCACGCTTCGTTTCCGCCGCGATTTTCCGCTCCTTTTTTTCGAGATAATAGTCGTAGTCGCCGGTGCTGTGGTGGATCTTGCCGTCGCCCTCGAACGCGAGAATGTCCGTGCAAACGCGGTTCAGAAAATAGCGGTCATGGCTGACCACGCACACCACGCCGGGGAACGCGATCAATGCCTCCTCCAGTACGCGCAACGTCGGCAGATCCAGGTCGTTCGTCGGTTCGTCGAGAATCAGAAAATTTCCGCCGCTCTTCAGGATCTTCGCCAGCAGCAAACGGCTGCGTTCGCCGCCGCTCAATTTTTTCACCTGCGTCAGGATGCGATCGTCGGCGAACAGAAACCGTTTGAGATACGAACGCACTGAAATCTTGGAGTCGCCCCAGATGACGAACTCCGTGCCGTCGCTGCACTCGTCCAGCACTGTGCGAGAGTCATTCAGTTGCAAGCGCGACTGGTCCACGTAATTGAATTTCGTCAGCGGGCCGATCTTCACCGTTCCTTCGGTCGGTGCCATTTGGCCGATGATGATTTTCAGCAGCGTCGTCTTGCCGAGGCCGTTCCGGCCGCAGACGCCGATGCGCCGGCCATTCTCGAAAATGTAATTGAAACCGGAGAACAGCTTGCGTCCGGCGAGCTCGATGCCGAGGTTGGAAACCTCCACCGTGCGGTTGCCGAGCTGCGGCGGCGGCGGGATGACGAGTTCCATGTCCTCCTCGGCGGTTTTGACTTCTTGCGCGGACACTTCATCGAAGCGGTCGAACCGGATCTTGGCTTTCTTGCGCTGGGCGCGCGGGCCGGTGCGCACCCATTCGAGTTCCTTCTTCAAAAACATCTGGCGCTTGTGCTCTACCACGGCGTCGGCGGCCTGCCGCTCGGCCTTGTCGAGCAGATAGTCGGTGTAATTGCCGTCGTGCCACCAGAATGTTCCGTCGCACAACTCGATGATACGGCCGACCACGCGGTCGAGAAAATAGCGGTCATGCGTGACGACGAGAAACGTGCCGTCGAAACCTTCCAGAAAATCCGCGAGCCATTCAATGGATTCCGGGTCGAGATGGTTCGTCGGTTCGTCAAGGATTAGAAAATCCGGGCGCGAAACGATCGCCCGGGCGAGTGCCACGCGGCGTTTCTCACCGCCGGAGAGGGTGGTGATATTCCGATCGCCGGGCGGGCAATTCAAGTGGCTTAGCGCGGTCTCGATGCGTGAATCCACCGTCCAGCCTTCGAGGTGCTGGATGCGATGTTCCAACACCTCATGGCGTTTGGAATCGTGCGGCAACGATTCAAATTCCGCGATCAGGTCCAGAACGTATTTCGCGCCGGCCCGCACGTTGCCGCGCACGTCGAGCGCCGGGTCGAGCATGAAATCCTGTGACAGATAACTCACGGCGAGGTCGCGGCGTCGCGTGACGGTGCCGCTGTCGGGCGACAGCAGGCCGGTGAGCAATTTAAGAAACGTGGTTTTGCCGCAGCCGTTGCGGCCGACGAGGCCGATGCGCTGGCCTTCGTCGATCGCCAGCGTGGCGGCGTCCAGAATCGCACGGTCGTTGTAGCGGACCGTGACTTCGGTGGCATTGAGTATGGTTGACATCAGTTGGAAATCGTAAGGTTGGAAATGACCAGGGTCGTCACCGAGCGCGCGGGCAGGGTGACGGTGAGTTTATTATCGAGCATGGAAATGGGCGGTTGCGGCGCCAGATCTTCGTCCGCTGAAGTCCGATAAACTGTCGCGGTGCCGGTCGTTGTCTTCACGCCGGAGATTTTGAATATTTCGGTGCAGGCATCGGGCCGGTCGTTCACGGTGACGATGGCAATTTGCTTCCGGCCGGCATCGAACGCGGCCAGGGAATCTCCGTTATTTACGTCCACGATTTCACAGCCGGGACGAATGAAGCGGCTGAATTGCGCGAAGATGTAAAATTTTTTCGTGATGCGATATTGTTCATCATCGCCCCCGATTGAATTGGAAATCAAACCCCAGCCGCTGTAGTCGGCGAACTGCCAGTAGGTCCACTCCCGGGCATGCAGCCCGGCGATGTCATCGCGGATGCGGCGGGCGAGCCGGAGGCCCGAGTAATCGCCATCGCCATATTCGGAAACCCACAACGGTTTGCCGGTTTTTTCAGCCAGTGTTCTCAATTGCCGCGGTGCGTTGGCGAAGTAAGTGTGGGTGGTGATGCCCGAGACATTCCCTAAAGTTGCCGGGTCATAGGCGGAAATGGCCGCTGTAGTGTTACCCTCGTCATTGTCCTCGGAAGCCATGATGCCCGCGCTCACGCCGTGGCGGTCCAGCGCGGCCCGGAGCAGGTTTATCATACGTGCCTGTTGTGCGACGCCCATATGGTCGCCTTCTTGATGTCCGTCGAGCTTCCACCAGTGCGCGGCGGGTTCATTCATCGGCGTGACAAAATCGAACTTCACCTTGTCCAGGACGGTGAGGTTGCTCACGACGGTGGCAAGATATTCGGCGAACGGCGCTTCGTATTGGGGAAGCAGGTTGTCGTTCGTTCCGCCTTGCGAACCGGTGACACTGCCGCTTCTGGTCATCCAATACGGCGGTGAATTGGCAAAGGCGACGACGTGGTCAGCGCCGCGCGCGACGGCGGCACGCAGCATCCAACGCTGGTTGGCATCCGCGGTCCAATCCCAGACGCCGCGCGTGGGTTCAAAGCCCGGGACGCGCGTGCGGAGGGTCAGGGCATTGGTGCGCGTCGGGTTTTCGCCGCCGCCGATGTTGTAGCGGACGATGTTCAGACCGAGTTCCTTGAAGGCGAGGTCGGCGATTTCCTCGCGGTTCGTATAACCGCCCATCACATTCGCCCACCAGCACAGCGAGGTACCCCAGCCATCGAATCTCTGAACGAGGACTTTTTGGACGTTAATGGTCGCGGTGTGGGTTGAAGCAAATACGGGTAATGCAACCAACCATCCGAGCAGGGCAGCTAACCGGAAAATCATGGCCAAATCTCCAGCACTTCCGCATCCGGGTGCGATTCAAACTTTTGGATGTCGGCAAAATTCGCGCGCAGCAGACGTTCCACTTCCGCGACGGTGGAATTGCCGCAGCGCAGCCAGATGATTTTCGGCGGTGTGCTGCGCTGCAATGCCAGTTCTGAAAAATCCTTGTCGAGCGTCACGACCACAAAGCCATTTTCCTTGGCATGCTGCCAGATGGTTAAATCATCGGCAGTGCTGAAATTGAGCAGGCGAGTTTGCGTGGAACCGGGGAAAGTGTCCGCGAGCCGATGGACAAGCGCATGGCTCAAGTTATGGTCGAACAGCAGCTTCATGCGGCGTGAGCGCAATCATCGTGTGCTGCTCGCGGTCAGCGGCATACGCGAGGCACGCGCGGATGTCCTGTTCCGTCAGGTCGGGATAATCCTGCAAAATTTCCGGCGAACTCATGCCGGCGGCGATCCAGCCAAGCACGTCGCCCACCGTGATGCGCAAACCGCGCACGCACGGCTTGCCGCCGCGCTTGCCGGGTTCGACCGTGATGACCTTGCGATAATCCATGACGGAGTTTGAAATTAACACAAATGCTAGAATTTGAAAAGCTCACAAAGATGGAATTAAATCTTATTGCTTTTTGTTCTATTGCAGCCTTCGCACAACAATCGCAAGTTTCTGGCAGTATGGCTTCCACCTTTGGAAACTGGTATTAAATGGTCATACTCCAAGTGATATACCGAACCGCATTCGACACACTTGCCCTGATCACGTCTCCAAACTTCATTGCGAACTGATTCGGAGATGGCGATTCGTTCGTAACTGGGCCTTGGATTCCATTCTTGTTTCTGAAGACGTTCAACCTGACTTCTCATTTTTCTCAATTTTTCTTGAACCAGCAATCGAGCTTCCTTTTCGTTAAAAATTCCGCTGACTTCAAAAAAGATATTTTGGCATAATATGACGTGTCCTTTAATTTGTTTCTTAAACAGGCCATTTCTGATGTAATTATAATCTACCTCCAAAGCCTCTTTCTTTGAAAAGTCATACACTTTGAGCGTGAAAGATAAGTCTTTTATGGCAAGCTCGTATGGTTTGCCAATGTTTGCTAACGTGAGGGGATTATATCTGTGTTTGAGTTCTGGTGCGACGTAAGTAGCTCGCCTATATTCTTTCTCCAACGCGGCCAATCTTTGTTCAACCAGTTCTTTGGCATTTGTCGCCAAAAGTTTTATAGTCATTGGTTAAGATGAAGGTGATATCTACCGCTGAGCTGTCGGTTCATCAATCTGCGCGAACACTTTTTTAAGCTGGTCGTGCATTAAATCCAAGTCCAATGTTGGCTTGCCGAGTTTTAATTTGTTAGTAAGCGAAATATTCTGTGCTTCGAGTTTTGCAATTTTCTTGTGAAGGTTTAAGTTCACACGATTCAATTCCTTGATTTGAAGAGTCAGCGATAGGTTTTTCTCTTTCAGCACTTTCTCGGTTTTCGTTAGCATCTTATTAATTTGTAAAAGTAATTTACATTATAAGACAAACTTGTCAACTGTCTCCTTGCAACTGTGATGGCTAAAGTTATTTCAAATTATTCCGCACCGTTTCAGCGATCTGGATGAAAGCCTTGCCCGCCGCATGGTTTGGAGCGGCGACGACGATGGGCGTGCCGCTGTCACCCGCCTCGCGGATTTCGGTGAAGATCGGGATTTCGCCGAGGAACGGAACTTTCTGGCGCTTGGCTTCTTCCTTGCCGCCGCCGTGGCCGAAAATTTCCACGCGCTGGCCGCCGGGTGCGGTGAAATAGCTCATGTTTTCAACGATGCCCAGAATCGGCACATTGACTTTTATGAACATCGAGATGCCCTTGCGCACGACGCCAAGCGATGCCTCCTGCGGCGTGGTAATGACCACGCCGCCATCAAGCGGTACGGTCTGACACAGCGACAATTGCGCATCGCCTGTACCCGGCGGCAGGTCCACGAGGAGAAAATCAAGGTCACCCCATTCAACCTGCATGAGGAATTGCTGGATGGTCTTGGTGATCATTGGTCCGCGCCAGATCATGGCCTGATCATCGGGGATCAAAAGACCGATACTCATGACTTTCACGCCATGGGCGATGGGCGGGACAAGCAGTTCGTTGGCGCTGACGGTGGGTTTGTCATAGACGCCCATCATCAATGGGATGCTCGGGCCGTAGATGTCGCAGTCGAGCAGGCCGACCTTTGCGCCGAGATGTTTGAGCGCACAGGCAAGATTCACCGAACAGGTGGATTTGCCGACGCCGCCCTTGCCGCTGGCAATGGCGATGATCTTGCGCACGCCGGTAACCCTGCGCTGGTTGTCAAAGGGATTGGGCGGCGCGGCCGGAGCGGCGATCTTGATCTCGACGTTCGCGCGGACGACGCCCGGTATTTTTTTCAACGCGGCTTCCGTTTCAGTTTTGATCTGCCGGGCGATTTCGGGGGCGGCGGTCAGTTGCATCGACACGGTCACCGCGCCGGCTGCGACGGCAACTTCCTTGACGAGGCCAAACGAGACGATGTCGCGTGAAAACCCCGGGTATTTCACGGACTTGAGCGCGTCGAGGATGTTTTCCTGCGTGAGCATGGAAGCACACAATGCCACTCGCGGCGGTGGAATTCAATGTAAAGGCGGAAGCAATTCACGCCAGTACGCCGGTTCGCGACCAGGCAGAGCCATATGGCCCTGCGCTTTTCATTTGCAGAAACGCGGCGACAAGGTAGATTGATTGCTGAATTTATAATTAGAATCATTCTAAATATGTCATCAAACGCCGACAACGGAACGAAATCGCTCGTGGAGAAATTTTCGCAGATGGAAACCGCCGCGCAGCCGAAATGGCTCGGGCCCGTGCGCAAGGCCGGCATCGCGAGTTTCGCGGAGCAGGGATTTCCGACCCTGGCGGACGAGGACTGGCGTTTTACCAATGTGGTGCCGATCACCAAATTGAATCTCCATCCCGCCGCGCCCGCCGCGGTCAACGGGGCGGAAAGCAAGGTCATCACCGATTCCGTTTTCGCGGAGCTGGTCGGGCACCGCATGGTGTTCGTGAACGGATATTTTTCGGCGAAGCTTTCGAACATCAAGGCCGTTCCGAATGGCGTGCGCATCGAAAATCTTTCGGCCGCGCTTACGAAGGATGCTGCGCTCATCGAGAAACACCTCGGCAAATATGCGCAGACGCAGAAGAATTCCTTTGCCGCGCTGAACCAGGCGATGTTTGCGGACGGCGCATTCATCTATGTCCCCGCCGGCGTGGAAGTATCCGAGCCGGTGCAGTTGATCTATATTTCGTCCGCGAAGAATTCCGGCGAGGCGATTTCGCCGCGCAACCTGATCATCGCGGAGGCGAACAGCAAACTGACAGTGGTGGAGAGTTATTTAAGCACCGGGAACGTCGCGTATCTCACGAACGCCGTGACGGAGTTGGTCGTGGCCGACAATGCGAAGGTCGAACACGTCAAGTTGCAGGATGAGTCCGCAAGCGCGTTTCACATCGCTACCATCGCGGGCGAGTTCGGCCGCACGAGCAACGTGACCGTCCATTCTTTCGCGCTCGGTGCCAAACTGTCGCGCAACAACATCCGCACCAAACTTGTAGGTGAAGGCCTGGAATGCATCTTGAACGGGCTTTACCTGACGCGCGAGGAGCAACTGGCGGATCATCACATGATCGTCGAGCACGCGCAGCCGCATTGCGCGAGTCATGAGTATTTCAACGGCATCTTGGACGACAAATCCAAGGGTGTATTTCACGGACGCATTTTGGTGCAGGAAATCGCGCAGAAAACCGACGCGAAGCAGACGAACAAAAATCTTTTGCTTTCGGACGACGCCACTGCGGACACCAAGCCGCAATTGGAGATTTACGCGGACGATGTGAAATGTACGCATGGCGCGACGATCGGGCAGTTGAGCAGCGAAGGTATTTTTTACCTGCGCTCGCGCGGCATGAGCGAGCAGACGGCCAAATGCATGTTGATCCATGCCTTTGCCGGCGAGATCATCGAACGCATCAAGTGCGAGCCGGCGCGCGCGGTGATCGACAAGCTCGTGTGGGATCGCCTCGAGGCGAATCCGCATCTGGCAGGAAAATGATTTAACTTGGGAGGGACGCCGTGTCGGCGTCCCAAACTTGAATGGGGACGGCGACACGCCGTTCCTCCCGTGAAAAATGTTTGACGACATCAACGACCTTTATCAGCAGGTCATTCTTGACCATTGCAAGAAGCCGCGGAATTTCCACGAAATGCCGCAGTGCACGTGCTCGGCGCAAGGATATAACCCGCTTTGCGGCGACCAGTTGAAGTTGTTTCTGGCACTCGACGGCGAAAAGATTCTGGACGCGAGTTTTACCGGTTCAGGCTGCTGTATTTCCAAGGCATCGGCTTCATTGCTCACGGACAATGTGAAAGGCAAGACGAAGGCCGAGGCGGAACAGATGTTCGAGCGGGTGCGCGAACTGGTGATAACCGGCAAGGCGGAAGGGGATCTGGGTAAATTGGCGGTGTTCGCGGGGGTTTATAAATATCCGGCGCGCGTGAAATGTGCGATTCTTTCATGGCACGCCCTGATGGGTGCGTTGAAAGGCGACGCCCAGCCGATCACGACGGAAAACGAGCAGACGTGATTTGATTTTGGCCGCCTAAAAGGCGATGATGACTTTATGATGAGCTCCGAACAGAAAATTTTGACGCGCGATGTCGAGGCCTCGGTTGTCCCCATCGGCACGAAAGTCACGTTGCAAAAGGGCGAGACCGCGCACATCACGCAGTCGCTCGGCGGCAGCTTCACCGTCGTCGTCAACGGCAACATGTTCCGCATCGCGGAAAAAGACGCCGATGCGCTGGGCATCGAAGCCAAACCCGCGCCGGTCACGACCGCCGTGCCGGGCGGCCCGATGACGCAGGAGGAGCTGGAGAAAAAAGTCTGGGAATCGCTCAAGACTTGTTACGACCCGGAAATTCCCGTGAACGTCGTGGATCTGGGCCTGATTTATGACTGCCATCTCACGCCGATCGGCGAAAACAATTTCAAGGCCGACGTGAAGATGACCCTGACCGCGCCCGGCTGCGGCATGGGGCCGGTGCTCGCGCAGGACGTGCAGAACAAATTGATCTCGCTCGAACCGATCGATGAGGCGAACGTCGAACTGGTCTGGGACCCGCCGTGGAACCAGAGCATGATGACCGAGGCGGCGAAACTGCAACTCGGCTTGATGTAAGCACCGATTTCACGAATTTTCACAAATTGCTTTTTTGCATTCGTGTCAACTAGCGTAATTCGTGTCTGAAATTTTAGATGAGCACTTCCAAGAATATTGACTGGGCGAAGCTGCGCGCGGACTTTCCGATTCTCAATCAGCAGGTCCATGGCAAGCCGCTCGTGTATTTCGACAACGCTGCGTCGTCGCAGAAGCCGCGCGCGGTGATCGACGCGCTGGTGCATTACTACGAACACGACAACGCCAATGTCCATCGCGGCATCCACGAGTTGAGCAACCGCGCGACGAACGCGTTCGAAGCCGCGCGCGCGCGCGCCGCAAAATTCATCAACGCCAAAAGCGCCGATGAAATCATCTGGACGCGCGGCACGACGGAAAGCATCAATCTTGTCGCTGCGGCCTGGGGCGCAAAAAATCTGAAATCGGGCGATGTGATTTTGCTCACGGAAATGGAGCATCACAGCAACTTGGTGCCGTGGCAGCTCATCGCGCAAAAAACCGGCGCCAAAATCGCCTATGTGCCGGTCACGGGCGATGAGGGCATTTTGGATCTGTCCAAGCTGGATTCGCTGCTGACGCCGCAGGTGAAGATTTTTTCGATGGTGCACATCTCCAACTCGATGGGCACGTTGAATCCGGTGGTGGAGCTTTGCGCCCGTGCGCGCAAGCTTGGCATCGTCACGCTCGTGGACGGGGCCCAGAGCGCGGGGCATCTGCCCGTGGACGTGCAGGCCATCGGCTGCGATTTTTTTGCATTCAGCGGCCACAAGATCTGCGGCCCGACCGGCATCGGGGTTTTGTGGGGTCGGCAGGAGTTGCTCGACGCCATGCCGCCGTATCAGGGCGGCGGCGAGATGATCTTGACCGTGGGCTACGACAAGACGGAATTCAAGCACGCCCCGCACCGGTTCGAAGCGGGCACGCCGGACATTTCCGGCCCGATCGGTTTGCACGCCGCGATGGATTACCTCGACGCAGTTGGTCGCGAAAATATCTGGAAGCACGACCAGGAACTGGCGCATCACACCTACGATCAACTCGCCGGACTTAAAAACATACGTTTGTTCGGCCCGGGTGCCGGCTCGGCAAGCCGTGCCGGGCTGGTGAGTTTTCTGCTCAAGGACGTGCATGCGCACGATGTGGTGACCCTGGCGGACCAGGCGGGCGTGGCGTTGCGCGGCGGGCATCATTGCACGCAGCCGCTCATGCACAAGCTCGGCGTGGAATCGACGGCGCGAGCGAGTTTTTATTTTTACAACTCGAAGGCGGAAGTGGACCGTTTCGTGGAAGTCATCCGCGAGATCCAGAAATTCTTCGGGCAGTAAGCTTTGGAGGGAGCAGTAAGACACACACCTCATCCCCGCTTTGTTGACGATAGGTGATTTACAGCGGCCAGCGGCTCGAATGACTTACGCGAAGGTAAAATGCCCAACTGCTGTTCCTTCTCCCCGGGGGAGAAGGTCAGGATGAGGGGGAAGGCGACTCTCATTTTATGTGCGCTCGAAATTAGGACGATTACTTCCCCCTCACCCCGGCCCTCTCCCTCGGGGAGAGGGAGAAATGCTTCCAGTCTTTTAAAAAATGCCTGCGCCAGATTGCAGAAGTTAGCGCCGGCCGTCGTACCAGAGGTGTGCGGCCTCGCGGCTGCGGACGGTTTTCTGATGGCTGAAGATCGCGCGCATGGTGAAGCGCCACATCTCTCCGGTAGAGTAGAGCTTCATCTTGCGGGCGGAAGTCTTGAGGGGATGCTTGTGCAGGACGGTGATCTTTTTGCCGCGTGCCGCCGCCAGCTTTTTCAACCGCTGGCTTAATTCCAGTTCTTCCGCGGCGAATATTTCCTGATTGAACCCTCCCATTTCACGGAAGGCGGCCGCTTCGATAAAAATGAACGACCCGGCCAGCCACTTTTTGAACCGGCTGGTCAGATTCCAGCCCTGCGTGACAAGGTTCGCGCCAAATAATTTTTCATCCAGCGCGATCGTCGCGCCGCCGGCGAGAAATTTTCCCGAGGCGATGGCGTCCGCCACATCGGCAAAAAGACCGGCGCCGGGATGCGAATCGGCGTCCACAAAGACCAGCCAGTCCCCGGTGGCGGCCGCCGCGCCGGTATTGCGGGCGCGCCCGATCTGGTTGAACGGCTCGAACACGACCCGCGCACCCGCCGCATGGGCGATGTCGCCGGTGCGGTCGGTGGAATTGTTGTCGCACACGACCAGTTCAAATTCCCAGCCGTGCGTGGTGAACGACGCGGAGGCCTTCTTGATTTCGGCCAGCGAGGCCCCGAGGAGTTTTTCCTCGTTAAAAGCGGGCACGACGACCGAGATTTTCATGCGACCAAGATAATCGTATCCGCCACGTAAGTCCAACGCGGTCGCCCTGGATTTCGTCACTGTTCCTGAACCCGGTAAAAACGGTTGCTGTATTGCATCGCGGCGGAATCCGTGAAATTAAAGGAACTGCCCGCCGGTTGATTGGTTTGCAATGGGATCCAGCCGGCTGCGCCCAGATTGGTGGTTGCCAGCACGATATTCGTCCGGTTGGCGGTGGTAAAAACGGTGAAAGCAAATTGCCCGTTTGTAAATTTTGTCGTGTTGGTCAGGGTGACGGGTAAAGGATTGATGATGTTGATGCTGCCGACCATCGCGGCATGGACCTCGCAATGATAAAACAAGGAATTTGGCGCGTTGGCAGGAACGGTAAAGGTAAGCGTGCCGCTGGTCACCCCCTGGCCGGTGACGCCGGGGAGGTAGCGGTCGCCGGAGCCGGTTGTGGAGTTGGTCTTGATATCAAATGGATGCCCGACAGAATTGACGGCAAAGGTGTAGGTCAGCCCGCGCTGGAGCGTCAGTGTGGGGTTATTGACGCCGTTGACGGCATAAGCGGTCATGGCGACGTTGACCACGTTGAAATCCGCGGCGACGGCGCCAAAGCAAAGGAATAGTGCAGTAGCGAACGTGGTGTTTGAGATTATTTTTGTTAGATTTTTCATACGACTTGCAAATGAGAGGCGCGTGCGCGAGGATTGTTTCCGGAATTATTTTTGTTCCTAATCTTTTTCTCTGGAACATTTGCGTAATCCAGAACTCTTAACTATAAGCCGACAATGGCCGGTCCGGATTTTGAAAAGATCGTGGCTGATTATTACGCACAACTTTACCAGTTCGCGTTCAGTCTGGCGCGCGAAGAAGCGGAGGCCTGCGACTTGACGCAGCAGACCTTCTGCATCTGGGCGGCCAAAGGCCATCAATTGCGCGACACGTCGAAAGTTAAAACCTGGCTCTTCACGACCCTGTATCGTGAATTTTTGGGAGCGCGGCGGCGGCAGAATCGGTTTCCACAGGTGGAACTGGACAGTGTGACGGAGGCCTTGCCCGTGATTTTACCGCCCGACGTCAACCGACTGGACTCGGCGCAACTGCTCGACGCGCTGGGCCGGTTGGACGAGAGCCATCGCGTACCTGTAGCGTTGTTTTATTTGCAGGATTATTCGTACAATGAAATCGCTGAAATCCTGGAAATTCCGCTCGGCACCGTCAAATCGCGGCTGGTGCGCGGGCTGGCGAAACTGCATGAACTGTTGACCGACAAGATAAAATCGTGAATCGCGACGAAGGCAAACAAATTCTGCTGCTTTACCGCAATCCGGCGGATGCGCAGGATCCGCAGATCGCCGAGGCGCTCGAACTCGCGAAGGCGGATACGGAATTATCGCGCTGGTTTGAAAACCATTGCGCGGTGCAAAATGCGCTGCGCGAAAAATTCCGGGCGATTGAAATTCCCGTTGCATTGAAGGAGCAGATCGTTTCCGAGCAGATTTCAAACATGAAAGCGAAGGCTCGCCGCGAGAAGTTTGTCGCCGCCGGCGCGATCACGATGATCGTCGCAGTGCTGATGGTTTTTGGCATTTCTTATTATTCCGACCATTCAAAAGGGCGTCCGCCGGCCCCCACGCTGGCCAATTATGAAAGCGATATGTTGTACTATGCGCGGCCCGGGTACGGGATGGACCTGGCGACGAACGATCTGGCGCAAATAAAAGATCATTTCACCCAAACCGCCGCGCCGGCGGACTACATTTTGCCTGCGCCGCTCGCACAGGCCGCCGCGACCGGCTGTGCCGTCAAGGACTGGAACGGCGCGAAAGTTTCCATGATCTGTTTTGCGACGGGCCGGCCGCTGCCTCAAGGTCTCCCAGGTGATTTGTGGCTCTTTGTGGTTGACCGTGCCGCGGTCACGGACGCGCCGGATTCGGCCACGCCGCAAATTTCAAAAATCAATAATGTGACCGTGGCGACTTGGACGGAGAACGGGAAAATGTATCTACTTGGGGTTCAGGGTGATGAGGCGATGTTGCGGAAGTATTTGTAGGGTGTCTTTTTGGTATAATGTTCGTGGTGGTATTCACGACCCGTTCCCCCTCATCCTGACCTTCTCCCGCCGGGAGAAGGAACAGCCGCTGGCCAGTTTTATAAAACTAGTAAGTCGCCAAGCGGTAGCCGTCTTTATTTTCGCGAGGTCGGGCTACGAAGCGTAATTCCATAATTGCCCGCCTCGGGACTTTCCCGCAAAATGTCACGTTCAATGTCGCAACGCAGACAATATCCGTTTCATCTGATCGAGCCCAAATGGCAGAAGAATTGGGACGAACAGCAGACTTTCCGCGCCTGGAATCCCAACGAGGAAATTCCCGCCAACCACCCGTTTGCCGCGCGCCATGGGGCGAAATCCATGTCCGGGGAAGCGGTGGCCGGCGGCAAGGCCCCGAAGAAGTTTTACATTCTCGACATGTTTCCGTACCCGAGCGGCGCGGGTCTGCATGTGGGGCATCCGGAAGGTTACACGGCCACGGACATCCTCTCGCGCTACCGTCGCGCCTGCGGCTTCAACGTGCTGCATCCGATGGGTTGGGATTCGTTCGGCCTGCCCGCCGAGCAATACGCCGTCAAGACCGGCCAGCATCCGCGCGTCACGACCGAGGCGAACATCAACAACTTCACGCGCCAGATCAAAAGCCTGGGCTTCAGCTACGATTGGACACGCGAGGTCGCCACGACTGACGTGGGATATTTCAAATGGACGCAGTGGATTTTTCTGAAGCTTTATAATTCGTGGTTTAACCCCGAAACGAACAAGGCCGAATCAGTTGATACAATTAAATTTCCTGACGATTGTAAAACGGAGGACCACAAGCGCGCCTACCGCGATTCCAAACGACTTGCATACAATGCTGAACTTCCAGTTTGGTGGTGTAGTGATTTGGGAACGGTTTTAGCAAACGAAGAGGTGATTGACGGCAAAAGTGAAGTGGGAAATTTCCCCGTTGTGCGTAAACCACTTCGTCAGTGGGTCCTCCGGATTACCGCATATGCGGATCGTCTCCTGGAAGATCTTGCGATAATTGATTGGTCGGAATCGCTTAAAAAACAACAAACGGATTGGATTGGCCGGTCTGAAGGTGCTGAAGTTGAATTCAAAATTCAAAATTCAAAATTCAAAATTGCCGTTTTTACGACAAGACCCGATACCTTATTTGGCGCGACTTATATGGTTTTGTCGCCCGAACATCCTTTAGTTACAGCAATCACGACTGAAACGCAAAAGAATGCAGTCCAATCATATCAGAAGGAAATTTCTGGAAAGTCAGACCGTGACCGTACGGATGCGACAAAAGAAAAGACCGGCGTATTCACCGGCGGATACGCCATTAATCCTGTAAACGGCGAACAGATTCCGATTTGGATTGCCGACTACGTCCTCGCCAGCTACGGCACGGGCGCAATCATGGCAGTGCCGGCACATGATGAACGCGATTTTGAATTTGCGAAGAAATTCAATCTGCCAATTATTCAAGTTGTCCAGCCGAACGACCCGAAAACGGAATGGCAAGGTTTCACCGACGACGGCGTTTCTGTGAATTCCGGCTTTATCAACGGTCTGGTCACATCTGAGGCCAAGAAAAAAATCACGACCTGGCTTAAAGAAAAGGGGCTTGGCAAAAAGACCATCAATTACAAACTGCGCGATTGGTTGTTTTCGCGCCAGCGTTATTGGGGCGAACCGTTTCCGCTAATTTGGAAAACTGACACCGCTGGTAATCTGTATCACGAAGCATTATCGGAAAATATGTTGCCGGTATTACCACCGCAGTTGGATGATTTCAAACCCACGCCGGGGGATAGACCACAACCACCACTTGGTCGCGCCAAGGATTGGGCTAATCTTCCTGATGGTTCGATTCGTGAATTGAACACCATGCCGCAATGGGCCGGGTCGTGCTGGTATTATCTCCGCTATCTCGATGCGAAAACTAACTCCAGTTTCGTCGGCAAGGACGTGGAAAATTATTGGATGAAGGCCGGTGGCGACAAGCCGGGAGTTGATCTTTACGTCGGTGGCACGGAGCACGCCGTGTTGCATCTGCTTTACGCGCGGTTCTGGCACAAGGTTTTGTTCGATCTCGGTCTAGTCTCGACGGCGGAGCCGTTTTTCAAGCTCGTGAACCAGGGCCTGATCCTGGGCGAAGACGGCCAGAAGATGTCCAAGAGCCGCGGCAACGTGGTGAATCCCGATGATGTGCTGGCGGAATACGGCGCGGATGCGTTCCGGCTTTATGAAATGTTCATGGGGCCGTTGCAGGACACCAAACCGTGGAACACCAAGGGTGTGGAAGGCGTGTATCGTTTTCTGGGGCGCGTGTGGCGGTTGTTTGTGGATGAAAAATCCGAGACAGCCTATGAGCAGGCAGAAACACTGGCCGGAAATTTAACCGCAGAGAACGCAAAGAGCGCAGAGAAACAAAATGAGCTGCTTGACCTGATTTTGCTCGATGGCGGCATCACCGACGCGGCGGCAACGCCAGCGCAACTCAAGACCTTGCACGCGTGCATCAAGAAGGTGACCGAAGACCTCGATGGGATGCGCTTCAACACGGCGATTTCAGCGATGATGGTTTTCATCAACGAAGCGAACACGTGGCAAAACAAGCCGGTGACGGTGATGAAGACGTTTCTGCAATTGCTCGCACCGTTCGCGCCGCACATCGCGGAGGAGCTTTGGGCGAGATTGCACGCGACGTTCGGGCAGGTCGCGCCTTCGCTGACCTATGCGCCGTGGCCGAAATTTGATCCGGCGTTGCTCGTGGAAAGCGAGATCGAGCTGCCGGTGCAGGTGAACGGCAAGTTCCGCGACACCATCAAGGTTCCGGTGGACGCCGACAACGCGACGATTGAGGCCGTGGCGAAAGCGAGCGAGAAGGTGCAGTTGTTTACTGCCGGCAAGACGGTGAAGAAGGTTATCATTGTGCCGAAGCGAATGATCAACCTCATCGTCGGCTGACCCCAAGAAGCATATATAAGCCCATTTCAGACCGTCTATCTTCACAAGTAAGAAGGATTTGAACCCCGCGCAGATTAGCAAAGGTTATGGCTGGGCTAACCATCCCCCGAATGAGGGCACCCGAATGAGGGTAAGCGGTATCATTGACATTTTTGGCCCGCTAATCTAAAAACGGTAGATGAACCCAAACCGGCAGCATCTTCCTGCTTTTCGGTTATTGAAGTCCAAGGCATTTACGCTGATAGAACTAATCGTGGTTGTTGCCGTGTTCGTCGTATTGGGCGGAATACTTTTGCCGGCTTTGGCAGCGACGCACGATCGAAGCAACCGGGCGGTTTGCCAGTTTAATCTGCGCCAAATTGCGCTGGCGGTGACGCAGTATGCCGGCGACAACCATGATACTATTTTTCCAGCGGCGCTCAATGTTATCGCACTTGAATTTCAGGGATCACAACCGGTTGCCGAAGTAGGTCTGAGCACGAACGGAACCAGTATCTGGACCTGTCCCAACCGCCCCACCCTGCCGGAATTTTTAGGAAACGGATGGCTTGTGGGTTATCAATATTATGGCGGCATCACCAATTGGATAAATAACGCAGGCATGCTCCCCTCCCGCAGCCCGGTGAAGTTGTCGCAATCCAAACCGTATTGGATGCTGGCGGCGGATCTCCTGGCCCAACCGGACGGGATAAATTGGGGAAGCACTATTTATGCAAGCCCGAGCGGCTGGGCCAATCTGCCAGTGCATCACACAGCGGATTCGATGTTGCCGACAGGCGGCAATGAAGTTTTTTGTGACGGTTCCGTGCAATGGGTTGATGCACACAAAATGTATAGCTTTCACTCGTGGGGCGATCCATCCAGCGGCGGTGGTTCGCGTAATATCTATTTTTACCAGGATATCAGTGATGACGCCCAACTAATCCGAATACTTCCTGCTCTGTATAGGGCTGGAATAACATCACCGGGTGCGCGTTTTTAATTGAATGATTTATGATAAACCTGACTTTTAAAAATTTTTCCGTTTTTGCGGGGTCGTGTTTTCTATGGTTTGCCCTTTCCGCAGCCGCCTCGCCGCCCGGCCAGGTCGCGACGTGGGGCGATCATGTTATGCCTTGCTTCGCGCCGGGAACCGTCTTCACCAATATCGCCGCCGGACTGGATGAGAGTTTTGCCATCCGGCAGAATGGAACACTGGCCGCCTGGGGAAATAATTTCTTCAACCAGACGCAGACGCCCGTCGGGTTGAGCAATGTGGTGGCGGTCGTATCCAGCAGCGGCGGACATACGCTGGCACTGCTCGCAAACGGCACGGTGCAAGGTATAGGAACGACCAACGTGGCGATGGGAACTTACCCGACCGGGTCCGGCATTGTGGCGATCGCGGGCGGCGTGTCGCATGTGCTTATGTTGAATTCCAACGGGACGGTCACCGCCTGGGCTTACGACAATTCATATAACAATTTTGGGGAAGCAACCGTGCCCGGCGGCCTGGCCAATGTCATCGCCATCAGCGCCGGCGGGTATCAGAGCCTGGCGTTGGAATCCGGTGGAACAGTGGTCGCCTGGGGCGCCGGCACTTCAAATTCAAATTCTTATCCGAACTACGGCCAGTCGAGAGTGCCGGCCGGTTTGAATAATGTCATCGCCATAGCCTCCGGGGCCAATCACAACCTGGCGTTAAAAAGCGACGGAACGGTGGTCGCATGGGGATGCAATTACGACGGCCAAACCAATGTGCCGGCAGGGTTGGCCAATGTCATTGCCATCGCGGCGGGCGGCTATGAAGATTCCGGCCACTCGCTTGCCCTTAAAGCCGATGGAACCGTCGTGGCGTGGGGTAATAATGATTATGGCCAGACCAACGTTCCGGCCGGGTTAAATAACGTCGTAGCCATCGCGGCGGGCGGCTATCACAATCTTGCCCTGCGTGCGGATGGGTCAATCGTTTCGTGGGGCGAAACCGGGATGGAAGACACGATCATCCCCGGCCAGCTAGCGAACATTTCATCGGTCGATATGGCGTGGGACCGCAATTTTGGCCTTTCACCGAACGCGCCGGTCGTTTTCTGGGAAAATAAATTATCCAGCAACACCACCAATGGACTGACTAACATTTTGTCCATAGCCGCCGGTGCAAACTTTACGGTCGCACTGCACAATGACGGCACGGTGGCGGCGATGGGCGACAACTCCTTTGGAGAAACCAACGTGCCCGCAGGACTGACCAATGTGATCGCCATAGCGGCAGGAAACGAGCATGCACTGGCATTGAAAGGTGATGGAACCGTGGCCGGCTGGGGCGCGGGATTGACGAACGGACCATTTCCGCATTCCGGACAGGCCCAAGTTCCCGTTGGTTTAAGTAATGTCGTAACCATAGCGGCGGGAGAAAGTTACAGCCTGGCATTGAGGCGTGATGGAACACTTGCCGGTTGGGGGGACAATGCTTTTGGCGTCACCAATGTGCCGGGCATGAGCAATATAACCGCCATTGCTGCCGGGTCATTTCACGTCCTGGCATTATGCGGTAACGGTACAGTGATTGCGTGGGGCGACAACACCTTCGGACAGACGAATGTCCCGGCCGGGTTGACCAATGTCATTGCGGTGGCCGCCGGTTGGAACCAGAGCCTGGCTTTAAAAAACGGTGGCACGGCGGTGATTTGGGGAAACAATACCTTTGGCCAGACGAATGCCCCGTTGTGCCTTTCAAACATTGTCGCCATTGCCGCGCGGGACAACCGGAGCCTGGCAATCGAGACGCAACTGAAAGTTCTTTCAGAGGCAAGATCCGGAAACAATGCCGTCCTGAATTTCTGGTCGTTTGCTGGACGAAACTATAGCCTGGAATTCAAACCGGATCTCATTTCAGGAACCTGGCAATCGACGGACATTTCCGGGATAGCCGGGAGCGGGCAGGGCATGGTCTTTACCGAAACCAATGCAGTTATCAATGCGCCGCAAGGGTTTTACCGGATTCGAGAGGACAGCCAATAAATTTTTTATGGAAAATTCCAACAAGGCATTTACGGTGACCGAATTGATCGTGGTCGTTGCGGTGCTAGTCATCTTGGGAGGGATACTGTTGCCGGCCTTGGCGGCGACGCATGACCGCAGCAACCGGGCGGTCTGCCAGTTTAATCTGCGCCAAATTGCGCTGGCCGCGACACAATATGCCGGAGATAACCATGACACTGTTTTTCCAGCGTCGCAAAACTTTTACCCGGTTCAATTCGATTCATTTCCGGTTCCAAAAGTTGGTCTGGCCACGAACCGGCCCAGCATTTGGAGCTGTCCGAATCGTCCGCTATTCCCAATGTTGGCGGGGTCCCAATTGGTTATCGGCTATCAATATTACGGCGGGATAACGAATTGGTTAAACGCCATTGGCTCGATTCCATCCCGCAGCCCGGTGAAGTTGTCTCAATCCAAACCGTATTGGATGCTGGCGGCGGACATGGTCGCGCAGCCGGACGGAATCAATTGGTCACTCAGTACCGACGAACCGAATGGTTGGTCCGATCTTCCCGCACATCACACTGCGGATTCCATGCTTCCCACAGGGGGAAACGAGGTTTTTTGCGACGGTTCCGTGCAATGGATAAATGTTCATGAAATGTATAGCTTCCACACCTTTAATGACCCAACCAGCGGCGGCACAATGCGTACCCTGTACTTCTATCAGGATGTGAGTGATGACGCCTATTTGGTCCCACGCCTCGGTGCCCTGTATCGGGCCGGGGTGACATCACCGGGCGCGCGGTTCTGAGCGGCAAATTCCGGAAAAATCAGCAATTCGTTGCGGGTTGGTGGCGGCGGTCACTTTTTCAGATCGAACTCGATGCGGGATTTTGAGCCGGTCTGGACATTTTCCATGATGAGGGTCTGCACCTGCCACTGGCCGTTGATCTTCTTGAAGTCCTTGGGATAAAAATCCTTCAACTGTTTGCCGTTTCGGTCGTAGGCGTAGGCCTCGACGATGCCGAGCGATTCATCGTCAACCCACGAAACCACGCGCGAATAGCCGTTCGTGCCGGGGTCAGGATTGGTGCTCTCGAGAACCGTGCAGCCGCAACTGCGGTGGATGTCCTTTTTTAAAACTTTTTGCGCCGGCCAGTGGAAGAATTCAAGGCCAAGGTCGCAGAACCAGAAATCAGACTCAGAGAACGAGCAGGAAGTTTCTTCGCCGGTCAAATAATAGAATTGATTTGTATCCGTTGGTGGCGGGTTGACATTGGGAAATCTGTAGATGTTTGCCTGGCCGGGGGAATGAATGACACTTAACGGAGAGCAATAGTCCCCACCAAAAGTTGGGTTGCCTGCCATTTCATTTGTGATGTGTCTTGAATAATCCGTCTGCCAATTGGTTTCGGTAACGGAAGTTTTAAATACAATGGGAATTGAAATACGGACACCTTTCGGCCCGCGAATTTCCAAAACGCCTATATTCGTAAAATTTTCCGCTGGTTGCTGCGCCAAAATTTTTTGCGCCAGTGCTCGGCCCTGGATTTCGGAGTCGGATAACGTGTTGGTCTGCGAATATGCGGTAGTGGTGAGAAATAAAAGCGCCAGTCCCAAGCCGCGGAGCGGCGACCGAAAATAGCCCACGGTGAAACCGTGGGTTAAAAAACCAAAACGGCCAAAGCCCCGGATGGGGCGAAAGAAAATTTGCTCAATCCAACTTCTGCCGCTCCTGCCGGAGCTTTGATTTTTTTGGGTGCGAGAGCCCACGGTTTCACCGTGGGCTACTTTCTTGCGCGCCTCCGGCGCTGACGAGGACGAGAGGAAATTCATTTCGGCGCGAGCGCTAGTTGCACGGCCTCGGAGATGTGTTTGACGAAATGCACCTTCATCTTGGCGCGGACTTCCGCGGGCACGTCCTGCCAGTCGGCCTTGTTGCCTTCGGGCAGGATGAGTTGCTTGATGCCGAAGCGGGAGGCGGCGAGGACTTTTTCCTTGATGCCGCCGACGCGCATGACGCGGCCGCGCAGGGAGATTTCACCGGTCATCGCGGTGTCCGACCGCACACGGCGTTTGGTCAGGAGGGAGGCCAGCGCGGTGCAGATGGTCACGCCTGCGCTTGGGCCGTCCTTGGGGGTGGCGCCGGCGGGGACGTGAATGTGGAGATCGTGTTTGCCGTAGTCCTCAAAATCGAGTTCGAGCTTTTTGGCCTGCGAACGGAGATAGCTCACGGCGGTTTGCGCGCTTTCCTTCATCACATCGCCAAGCGAACCGGTGAGGATGAGGCCGCCGCGCCCGCGCATCCGGGTGGCTTCGATGAACAGGATGTCGCCGCCGACGGGCGTCCAGGCGAGGCCGGTGGCGATGCCAAACTCGGAAATTTTCTCGGCGCTTTCGACAATGAACTTGGGATGGCCGAGGTAGCCTTCAATGTCCTTGCGGTCGAACTTCACCTGTTGGGCGTGACCGTTTTTGGAGACGATCTTTCGAGTGGCCTTGCGGGCAAGGGCGGCGATCTCACGTTCGAGCTGGCGGACGCCGGCTTCGCGGGTGTATTCGCGGATGAGTTCGCGCAACGCAGCGTCGGTGAACTTCACATCGGTTTTGGCGAGACCGTGCTCATGGATCTGGCGCGGGACCAGATAGCGTTTGGCAATCTCCAATTTTTCCGTCTCGGTGTAGCTGGGCAGTTCGATGACTTCGAGGCGGTCACGCAGCGCGGGGTGGATGGGTTCCAGCCAGTTGGCGGTGGCGACGAACAACACGCGGGACAGATCGAAGGGCAGATCGAGATAATGGTCGGTGAAGGTGTGATTTTGCGCGGGGTCAAGGACCTCAAGCAACGCCGCCGCCGGGTCACCACGGAAATCGGAACCGATCTTGTCCAGCTCGTCCAGCAAGATGACGGGATTGTTGCTTTCGACGCGGCGCAAGGTCTGGATGAGGCGCCCGGGCATGGCCCCGACATAAGTGCGGCGGTGACCGCGGATTTCAGCCTCATCGCGCATGCCGCCGAGGGAGATGCGGGCGAACTTGCGGCCAAGGGCGTCGGCAATGCTTTTGCCGAGCGAGGTTTTGCCGACGCCGGGCGGTCCGACGAAGCAAAGGAGGGGGCCTTTGATCTGTTTGCGGCGCTGGAGGACGGCCAGGAATTCGATCAGGCGGTCCTTGATCTTTTCGAGGCCGAAATGCTGTTCGTTCAGGATTTTTTCCGCGGCCTTGAGGTCCAGTTTGTCCTCGGTGGATTTTTCCCAAGGCAGGCTCAGGATCCAGTCGAGATAGTTGCGACCAATGCCGTATTCGGCGGCGGCTGGCGGAGTTTGCTGGAGACGTTCGAGTTCCTGGTCGGCGGCCTTGCGAACTTCCTCGGGGAGCTGCGCCTTTTCGATCTTTTCACGGAGCGTCTTGATCTCGTTTGAATTTACGTCGCCGTCGCCGAGTTCACGCTGGATGGCGCGCATCTGTTCGCGCAGGAAGAAATCACGCTGGGTCTTGGCGATGGAGGCGGCGACATCCGTCTGGATCTTGGAACTGAGAGTCAGGACCTCCTGCTCGCGGTTGAGCATGGGGAGGAGCGATTGCAGGCGCTCACGGACGGAGATCATCTCCAAAAGTTTTTGGCGGTCTTCCAGACTTAAATTCAGGTTGGCGGCGATGAGATCGGCGAAATGACCAGGATGCTCTGTGTTCAGCGCGGCAATCTTCACCTGGTCAGTGAGCGCAGAAGACATCTTGGAGATCTCCTCGAACTGCTTGTGCGCATTGCGGAGCATGGCCTGCAGTTCGATGGAATCCTCCGTTTCATCACGGAGCAGGTCGTAATGCGCGCGGAGGTAGGGACTGGCCGGGGCATAATCTTTCAGGCGGATGCGCCAGAGGCCCTCGACGAGCACGCGGGCGGTGCCATCGGGAAATTTCACCATCTTGGTGAGGCGCGCGACGCAGCCGACGGAGTGGAGGTCTTCGGGGGCGGGTTCGGGAACCTCGGGATTTTTCTGGAGCACCGCGGCGAAAAGGCGGTCACCGGCGACGAGGTCATCCACGAGCTTGAGGCTGGGGCCGGTCTCGACGAGGAGGGGGACGACGGCACCGGGGAAAATGACGATGTCCGAGAGTCCGAGGACGGGCAGCACTTCCGGGAGGGAACGGGACGAAAACTTGGTGGGCACCTCGGCCTTGTCGCCCGTGCCGAGGATGCTGACAAATTCGGTTTCCGCCGTGGGAGGTGTCGTCATGACATTAATTAGATGAACGGCACGAAGAAATGTTCACACGGATCATTCGCCATCGGTTATTGGGACTTTTTTGCTCTTGGTCTGGCTTTGCTTGGATGGGGGGACGTCAATGCGCAGGAAACCGTTCACATAGACGGCCTTGGCGGCGCTGAGATCGAATCCCGGAGGCAGGTCGAGGACGGTTTCAAACGGCCCGTAGGTGATCTCCATGACGAGAAAGTTGCATTGCGGAGCGCGGCAGCAATCGGGGCGGTTGCCGCTGATGCGCAGGCGGTTGTTGTCCACGATGATCTCAAGGCTGTCGCTTTTCATGCCGGCCAGCTCGACCTTGACGACGAGGCCGGCCTCGCTCGTGTAGATGTCCGTATTGGGGGTCCAGCGACCGGTCGCCGCACCCGCGCCGGCGGTGCTTTTCGCGGAGAAATGAATGGTGGAACTGACTTTGGTTACGGCCATGGGAATGTTGCTAGTTTGAAAGTATCAGCGCGGCGCGGGATTTTTTTTGACGGTTTCATCACCGTGATGGTGGTCGCAGCCGCAATTTTCACCGTGGACGTGCTTTTTCTGGCCGGAACTGCGCCAGACGAAGACGAAGGCAACGCCCAGAACCAGAACTATCGGGACAACTTGCTGCCAATTCATAGTGCCAACATAACTGCAATTGCCAAACTCGCAAATGATTTTTCATAGGTCAAAATGACCGCCGGGGGACGACTTTGAACTTTGAAGGCCGGAGTCCGGACCCTAAACTTCTGAAAAATGTTCATTTACCAGCACCGGGTCACGTACGCCGAATGCACCGTCGGCGACCATATCTACCACTCGCGTTATCTCGACCTGCTCGAGGCGGCGCGGGGTGAATTCATGCGGTCATCGGGGCGCACGGTTTTGGACCTGCAAAATGAGGACTGCATCTTTCCGGTGATCGAGGCGCGGCTGCGTTACAAATTTCCCGCGCGGTACGACGATATGCTGACGATCGAGGTGTGGCCGACGCTGATGGCAAGGGTGCGCCTGAATTTCGGCCACCGGGTCTTGAACCAGAACGGCAAGGTGGTGCTGGAGGCCGAGACGTTTCACGCGTGTACGACGCGGGCGGAGAAGCCGCGACGGCTGCCGGAGGAACTGGCAGCCGCGCTGGTGCCACTGGTCGTGGCGGGACGAATTACTTTTTGAAGAGTCTGTGGCGCGCGAGCAATGCCAGGATGGGCGCACCACAAATGAGGAGCCCGTTGGTGGAAGGTTCTGGCGTGGCAATGATGGGGTCGAAAGCGCTGACGCCCAGGATGGCGGCCGACGGGGAAAGCCCGTCGATGTTGCCGTTGCCGGCGTCATAGCTGAAAGAGATGCTTTGCAATTGCAGCAACTGGTCCGCGAGCGGGATGTCAATGTTTTCAGCGTACAACGAGCCGCGTCCCGAGAAATCATCCGACTGGTTGACACGGCCAAGACCGGTGAAGACGCCGTTGTTGCCGTAATCATGCCAGTCCGCGAAGGAGACGGTGCCGGAGGCGGTGGTGCCGCCGGAAAAATTGAGCGTGTAATCGAGGATCGTCCCGCCATCCACGCTGGTGCCGAGCAGCAACAATCCCGTCAGCGACGAGTTGGTGGCATAGGACACGGTCAAGCTGCCGGAGGAATTGCCGTTGCCGATGAGCAGGGCGTTGTTGCCCGTGGCGGGCGCAAGGCTGTATTGGTTGCCGCTGGCGTCGGTGACGGTTTGGCCGGCGGGCAGCGCGCCGCCGAGGTTGCCGTGGCTGGTGTCGTAGCTGGAGTCGTAAAAAACGCTGTGGAGGGAATCGATTCCCCCACTGGTGGAGTCTGCGGCCGGGCCGGAGCCTTCGGCGACGGCATCGACATTGAAACCGGAAGTGATGGTCAAGGGAGTCGCCGGACCATCGGCCCGGGCCGTGAGGGTTACGGTCCAGACGGCGCATGCCAACAGTACATTCATTCTCATGCTCGTAAAATCGGCGGAAAACTGGCGGACTTGATTGAATCTTTTACCTGAAAAAAGGTAGGGGTGACGGGGGCCTGGTTTGATTCCAACTTGCGCGGGGGGATATTGTCTGCGAAAATCAAGCGACGCGCGCGATGCAAAATCCACCCGCCCATTATCCCAAACATTACTGTGGAGTTTTCGGAATTTTCGGCCACCCCAATGCCGCCGAACTCGCTTATTACGGTCTGTACGCGCTCCAGCATCGCGGCCAGGAGAGCGCAGGGATCGTGACGTGCCACGAGGGGAAGTTTTTCAAGCGCCACGGAATGGGACTCGTTTCCCAGATCTTCAACGGGGACGTGCTGCATAATCTCGTCGGCGACCGGGCGATCGGCCATACGCGCTATTCGACCACCGGTTCGTCCGAACTGCGCAACGCCCAGCCGCTCACGGTGGATTGTGCGCGCGGGCAGATCGCGGTGGCCCACAACGGCAATCTCACGAACGCGGCGCAATTGCGTGATGAACTGGAACAGCGCGGGCTGGTCTTTCAAACCACGGTGGATAGCGAGATCATCATCATGATGCTGGCGCAGCCGGAACTCGGCGGCATCCCCAATTCGCTGGTCAACACGCTTCGCCGCATCGAAGGGGCTTTTTCGCTGGTGATCATGACGGAAAAGGAATTGATCGGCGCGCGCGACCCGCACGGTTTTCGTCCGTTATCCATCGGCAAAACGGCGAATGGCGCGTATGTGTTGTCCAGCGAGACGACGGCGTTTGACCTCATCCACGCGAAATTCGTCCGCGACGTCGCACCCGGCGAGATCGTGATCATCGATGAAAAGGGTTTGCGCAGCATCCAGGCATTTCCCGAACATAAGCGTCATGCCTTTTGCATCTTTGAATACGTCTATTTTGCGCGTCCGGACAGCGTGATCAACGGCCACAGTGTCTATGAAGTCCGCAAGGAGATGGGCCGGCAACTGGCACGCGAGCACAACGTGAAGGCCGACCTCGTGATTCCCGTGCCGGACAGCGGCGTGTGTGCGGCGATGGGCTATTCCGAGGAATCGAAGATCCCGTACGAGATGGCCTTCATCCGTAACCATTACGTGGGGCGCAGCTTTTTGCAGCCGACGCAGCTCATCCGTGATTTCAACGTGCGGGTGAAATTGAACCTGATTGAATCGCTCGTGCACGGCAAACGGGTGGTGATCGAGGACGATTCCATCGTGCGCGGCACGACGTGCCGTTCGCGGGTGAAGACATTGAAGGAGGCCGGCGCGGCGGAGGTGCACGTGGCGGTGAGTTGTCCGCCGCACATGAACCCGTGCGTGTACGGCATCGATTTTCCCGATCGCAGCAAGCTGATGGCGGCGAACAACACGGTGGACGAGATCCGGAGGTATCTGAACGCGGATTCGCTGCATTATCTCTCGCAGGCCGGGATGGTGGCGGCCACGGGCCAGCCGCCGGAAAATTTCTGCATGGCGTGTTACGACGGCAATTATCCCGTGGCCTACGATCCCTTGCTGGACAAGCACATCATCGAACGCCGCCGCAAACAGGTGCAAAGCCTGGGCGAAGCCGCCGCGCAGGAGGATGACCAGATCAAGCTGCTGAAGATCTGAATGGTGGGCCCGCTCGGACTTGAACCGAGAACCAAAGGATTATGAGTCCTCTGCTCTAACCATTGAGCTACGGGCCCGTTTTTTCAGGTGATGAGTTTTGAGTTTTAGGATTTGGGTTTCAAGTTTTAAAACAAGGGACAACGAGTATTGGCCCGTCCGGCTCGGACCCCTCCGCAAAAATTTTGGTCGGACTATTTGAACTTATTCGTGCTTTTTAAAAGTCATTAAAACTCGTTTGCCCCGGCTTGCCGCGCCGAAGTTTTACGTAGGCGGGTTGGATTCGGTGGCCCGTCCGGCTCGGACTTTGGCTTTGTTTGGGTTCGTTTTTTTGGACACTTATGCACTTTCATTGGCTTTTTTGCGGAAAAATTGGGTTCGTTTCGTAATTGCCACCCCCGTCACCTTTGACCCCTCAACTCAATTTTGAACCTTGACTAACTTTGACTATGGTTGACCAACCTTGACTGAGTCGGACTGCGGGGAATCATCCTCATCCTCGTCCTCATCGTCATCCTCACTTTTTTTACCTTGATTCACCTTGATTCACCTTGATTTGACCTGCTCCCGGTGGGGCGCGTTGCCCGTCCGGCTCGGACCCCGGCACCAGGTTGGTGCCGGCGGGTTGGGTGGAATGGCTCGATTCAAGACATTCCACCCTCGCCGTCTCGCAGCCCGTGCCGGCTCCTGTCTCCCAACTGCCACTTTGTGGCTATGTCAAAGAACACCTTGTCCTCCATCCTGTCCGCCGTAGCTTTAGCGAAGGCGGAAGCCTCGGCGCAGGAGGAACCTGCAAATCCGCAATTGGCCATCGCAAATCCGAAACTGAATATGGCTAACATTGTTTACATTGTAAACTAAAAATAACTATGTTTACACGATTAAAGCCTGAAAGACAGTGTGCTGCCGGCTTGCAGTCGGCGGTTTTCCCCGGGCCCAACTGTTTTTGGCGCATTCCCGGCTTTGGGTGCTGGGCTAATATTGGTTGGTAGGGACAGCGCGCTGTCCCCGGCGGTAAAGCCGCCGGAAGGGATGCACCAAGCGCGAATCTTACCATGTTCGTTGCGCCCGCTATACGGGCGCGGACGGCGCAGCGCGCCTTCCCTACCAAATTGACCCGCTACCAGGAATTTCAAAATCTGTTCTGGAAAAATAAATTGGTGTATCTTGGGTCGAACCAAATTTATTTACGCTTATGAAAATTCAAACTCTCACGGTCGGGTTATCGGTCCGGCATCCCCAATACGGTCTTGGCACGGTGAAATCAATCTCGGAACAGTCGGCGGAGGTCCGGTTCAACGATGCGACCCGCACGGTGGATCCGGATTTGAGCGGCTTGGAACCGGCGGAACCAAGCGTGAAGGTATCAGGCCTGGAACAGCCGCTGAAGGATTTCGTGGACTCAATGATCGAACGCGTCGTGAGCCGGCTGGGGTTGGAGAAGCCGGATGCGGTGGTATCGGAACTGGGCGCGCGCTGGCACGGCGGGAAGGTGGTGTTGCATCCGGCGGATGCGGCGTTGCAGACCAAGGAGGTGCCGTTGGAGGTGTTTTTTCACAAGGTTGTGATGGTCCGCAACAATCTCCGGGTGCTGGAACAAAAGATCAACGCACACGAAAAGTTGTCGGACGGCGAAAAGGTGGAGATGCAACAGTACATCACGAAAAGCTACGGTTCACTGACCACTTTCAATATTCTGTTTAAGGAAAAAGAAGGGCAGTTCTGAGTTTTCAGTTTCAAGGTGCTTTGTAGAAAAGATCGCCCGATTGCAAACCGTATCGTGAGCCATTCCGAAATCGTACTACGAATTCCTTCTCCCTCCCAAAGAGGGAGAAGGCCAGGATGAGGGAGCCTTGATTTCGCCCGGACTCCAAATCAGATTATTTCCGATGGTTTCCACACAGTACTTTAAACCTTAAAGATTGGGTCCAGCGTCACGCTGGTCACGCTGGTTTGTCCAGGTTTAGGTTCTCGATGTCAAGGAAGCCATGCAGTTGCTTGAGCCGCGTAGGATGGCGCATCTTGCGCAAGGCCTTCGCCTCGATCTGCCGGATGCGTTCGCGGGTGACCTTGAACTGGGAGCCGACTTCTTCGAGCGTCCGCGCGTTGCCGTCGCCGATGCCGAAGCGCAGTTCCAGGACCTGGCGTTCGCGTTCGTTCAAGCTGCAGAGCACGTCGCCGAGTTTGTCTTTCAACAGGCTGAAGCTGGTGATGTCGAGCGGATTGTCGGCGGCCTTGTCCTCGATGAAGTCGCCGAAGCTGGCTTCATCGCCGTCGCCGACCGGTGCCTGGAGGGACACGGGCTGTTGCGCCATCTTCAAAACAGCGTGGATGCGGGAGACCGGCATCTGGAGTTCGTCCGCGATCTCGTCCGGGGTGGCTTCGCGCCCGAGTTCCTGCAGCAGCTTCTTCTGGGCGCGCATGAGCTTGTTGATGATCTCGATCATGTGGACCGGGATGCGGATCGTGCGCGCCTGATCGGCGATGCTGCGGGTGATGGCCTGACGGATCCACCAAGTGGAATAGGTGGAAAATTTGTAACCGCGCTTGTATTCGAACTTTTCCACGGCCTTCATCAGGCCGATGTTGCCTTCCTGGATGAGGTCGAGAAAGGAAAGGCCGCGGTTGGTGTATTTTTTGGCGATGGAGATGACGAGGCGCAGGTTCGCCTCGACCATTTCAGATTTGGCCTGCAACGCCTGGGCGGCGGCATGGCGCATCCGCTCGAATGCGATGAGAAAATCCTCGTGCGGCATGCGGACAAATTCCTCGAGCGCGCGCAAGGTCTGCAGCTCGGCCTCGACGAGATGTTTCTGGGCGGTGGACTCGCGTTGGGCTTGTGATTCGGCCAGGGCATGCAGGCTGTACTGGATTTTTTCGTGGATGTTTTCGGCGACCTGCGCCATCTCCTCGACGACCTTGTGCTTGAAAAAGAATTTCGGGAACGTGGCCTGCAGTTTTTTGTCGAGCTTCAGGAATTCGTCATGCTCGCGGTTGCGTTTGGAATTCTGATGCGCGCCGCGCCACAGGTTGAAATGTTTGTCCACGTCCGAATCGAGTTCGCGCACGCGCACGACGAACCGGCGCAATATCTTCAGGTGTGAATCGCGGCTGTCCACCTTTTTGTCCACCACCACGCGGTCGAAACGTTCGCGGGGCGGGTCGGCCAGGAGCTTTTCCGCGAGGGCGATGTGTTCCTTGCCGGCAAAGCCGAAGCTGAAAACGATCTTGCGCAGCTCGTTTTCCGCCGCCTCGATGCGTTTGGAGATCTCCACTTCCTGCTCGCGGGTGAGCAACGGCACCGCGCCCATTTGCTTGAGATACATCCGGACCGGATCATCGAGCGAGTCCATCCTGCGGTCGTCCTCCTCCTCCTCCTTGTCCACGGGCTTGACGACATCCACCTCGGCGGCGTCCACGACTTCGATCTCCAGTTCACGCAGCTTGGTGTAGACGTGGTCGAGGTTGGCGGGGTTGGTGTGTTCTTCCGTGAGGATTTCTCCGACGTCGTCGAAGGTGAGCTGGCCCTGTTCCTTGTACAGGCGGACGAGATCCTTGACCTTTTCGGTGAGCATGACCACCGGCAACGCGAGGGCTTCGGGAACCTCAACGACGGCGTGGGCCGGGGCGGTCGGGTGCGGCTTCGAATGTGGCATGGTGCGTCGGATTCTGATTTAACAGCAGCGGGGCGAATATGAAAAGCGGAAGCGTCCGCGTCAACCGCGAAATGAAACTAATTTTTTTCGGGGACAACGCGGAATCCGCGCGCGGCGAGCGCGGGCAAAATCATTTCGACGGTACGGTTGACGGCGCCGAGATTTTCGGCGACGACCGCGAGCGCATTTTTGCCCAGTTCGGCCCGGCGCGTGCCGTCTTGCAGCAACGTCTCAAGCGCGCGCTCCAACGCATCGGGATCACGGACCTGGACGGCGGCGTCCTTCAAAAGAAAGCTGCGCGTGATGTCCGCGAAGTTCTGCATGTTCGGGCCAAACACGATCGCCTTGCCGAGGGCGCCCGGCTCGATGGGATTCTGCCCGCCGATGGCCGTGATGCTTTTGCCAATGAACACGACGCTGGCCGGCTCGTAGAAAAAACGCAGTTCGCCCGTGGTGTTGACCAGCAGGCAGTCCGTTTCGCCCGGCTGTTTTTGCAGCGCGGGAAAAATTTCATTGCGGAAAACGAATTTCACCCCGCGCGCACGCAGTTTCTGGCCGAGGTCCGGGCAGCGTTCAAAGTGGCGCGGGACCAGGATCAGGAACAGCTTCGGAAATTTTTGCCGCAGGCGCGCGGCCATCTCCACCAGCATCAATTCCTCGCCGTCGTGCGTGCTGCCCGCGACCAGCACCGGCGCATCGTCCGCCACGCCGAGCTGGTGCAGCATGCCGCGCACGTCGAGCTGGCGTTGTTCGGTAAGTTTGGCGGCGTCAAATTTCAAGTTGCCCACCACCCGGACTTTTTCGGGACGGCAGCCCACTTCGCGCAGCCGTTGAGCATCCTGCTCGTTCTGGCAGCCGACGCCCTCGAAGGATCTGAACAAGGAACCAAACAGCCAGCCGAATTTTTTATAACGCGGAAACGAGCGGTCGGACAAACGTGCGTTGGCCAGGAACACGGGGATTTTCAGGTCCGCCGCGCGCCACAGAAAATTCGGCCAGATTTCCGCCTCGACCAGGATCACCGCCTGCGGGTTGATGGTGGCAAGCGCGTGGCGGACGTATTTCCGCCGGTCCACGGGATAATAGATTTTGCTGACATGCGACGGCAGCCGGCGGCGCAATTCCGCCATGCCGGTGGTGGTGGTGCAGGACACGACAAACTTGGCGTTCGGGATGCGCGGTTCGAGCGCATGGATGATCTGCGTGCAGAGGTTCACCTCGCCCACGCTGACGGCGTGGATCCACACGACATGGCGGTTGGTCAACGCCTGTTTCAGCGAAGCGTCATAGCTGGCAAACCGCTGGCCGAAGCCCTGGGTCCAGTTTCCGCGCCGCCGCAGCCGCCAGAAATAATACGGCGCGGACAGCGTGAACAAGATGAGAAACAGAATGTTGTAAAAGGTGCGCAAAATAAATTCCCGTTCCGACGATGATTTTGGTCATCAAATAAGACGCCCGGGCGCGACAAATGTTTCATAATCGTCACCGGATTTCAACCGGGTTTTAAAACCCCGTTCGTCAACCGGCGCATTTTTTGCCCCTTGGTCAGGATTTGAAATCGCCGGCGGAGCGCACACTGGTGTACCTTTCCCGGATAATTCACTGCATTAACCAGCAATCGAAAACGAACCCCGGGGGTTTCCTCTGGCTCTGGTTGGTTTTGGTCGCCGGCCTGGCGGACCGTTTTGCCATTGGCGCGTTCGGGCATAATTTCGACTTTGATTCCTGCCGGATCATCGCCGACCTGATGGCGCGGGGGGAAAATGTCTATGCGAACACCGACCGTTACAACTACGGACCGGTGTGGTTCAACCTGATCCACTTGCTGGACATGCTGGCCGGTCATGATCCGCGTATTTTTCGCTGGCTGCTCACGGGCGTCTTGAGCGCGGTGGACGTGGGAATCTTTTTTGTGCTGCTGCGGAAGTTCGGCGGGCTGGCGGCAACGGTTTTTTTTCTGAACCCCATTTCCATCATCATCACGGGCTACCATAACCAGTTTGACAACCTGGCGATTTTGCTCGGTTTATGGGCGGTGCTTCTATTCGGCGAAGAATTTGAGAAACCGCCTTCGCGGCGGCAGTTTCTGGCCTTGATCTTGTTGGGTTTGTCGCTCATGACCAAACATCTGCTGTTTGCCTTTCCATTCTGGCTGGCGCTCAAACAGAAAGGCTTTGTGTCAAAATGCGTCGTGGTGTTGGTCCCGCTGGCCGTCTTCGGGCTCGGATTCGCTCCTTATTGGCCCGGGGGCGGACCGGGCATTGTGGACAACGTTTTTTATTATCGCTCGCTGGACAACCATTATTTCTACAATTTTTTTGTGCCGGCGGTCTTGCAGCCGGTCATCAGTCCGCAGACAGTCTGGTTTCTGATGTTGGGATTGTTCGCTTTCCTTTGTCGGAAGAAAACCGCCTTGAAATCACTGTTGATCTATACCGTCGTGCTGGTGGCCACCTCGCCCGCGACCAACAACCAATACCTCGCCATTCCTCTGGCATTCACCGCGGTCTTCATAAATTTCTTCACCGTTTGCTACACCTTGACGGCCACATATCATCTTTGCGTTGATGCGGACGGCCTGCATCTGCTGGAAAAATTCGGTTATTACGCCGACCTCGCCATCTACATTTTGTGCTTCGCGCTCATCTGGACCCTGTGGCGGCAAAACATATTGTCATTCCTCCAAAAATGCCGCAAAAAGATCAAAAAGCCGGCCAAAGGGTAAACCGGTAGTGTCTGGAATTGGCGAGGACGCTCGCCCCGCCGGATTTCTTGAAAATAAGACACTGCTTGAAAACCCGCCGGGCTTGACGCCCGCCACGTTCGCTGCGACTGTTTGGTCCCTTGCCGCCCAACGCGCCAGCGCCAGCGACAAGTCAATTGTTCGCTGCCGTCCTGAAAGTTCCCGCTGCGCAATCCCTGGCCCGGCGACTGGAACATGGCGGAGCGCTGTTGCTTGCCGGCGTCACCGCTCCGGCTCAACCCTTCTTCGGCGCTCTGCTTCACAAAATATTCCCGCACCGGCAGATTGTCGTTGTCGTCGAAAACCTCAAAACCCAGGAAAGTTTCCAGCAGGATCTGGAGACCTGGACCGGCGCGTCACCGTTGTTCTATCCCGCGTGGGAGGTTTTGCCGCATGAAGGCCGGCTGCCCCATGCCGATATTGTCAGTGAACGGCTGCAGACCATTGTGGCGCTGTCTGAAAACTCAAAACTAAAGCCTCAAAATCCGAAACTGCTCGTCACCTCGGTGGTCGCGTTGCTGCAAAAGACTTTTGCGCCGGCCGACTTGAAAAACCGCGCGCGAAACCTGAAACGCGGCGATAAGATCGCGCCCCTCGATTTGATCGAATGGCTGGAGGAGCAGGGCTATGAACCGGAGGCCCAGGTCTCGCAAAAAGGCGAACTCGCCCTGCGCGGCGGCATCGTGGATGTTTTTCCGCCGACCAGCCCGTGGCCGGTGCGTCTGGAATTTTTTGGCGATGACCTGGAATCGCTCCGCGAATTTGACCCGCTCACGCAAATCTCGCGCGGCGAAATTTCCGAAGTCACACTTCCTCCCGCCGGTGAGATTGGCATCCTA
>DATHOG010000055.1:0-9829 GCA_035485115.1 Candidatus Sulfotelmatobacter sp.
CGAGCAGGAACCGGCCCGGCCCAGCATCAGTTTGGATACGCTGACCCAAGCGGATCTAACAGTGGTGGCCAGCCTGCGCCACGCTGAACCATCCGGGCTCAGGCAGTCCATCGAGGGCGACCTCGACTGGATCGTGATGAAATTATTGGAGAAAGACCGCACCCGGCGCTACGAAACCGCCAATGACCTGGCGGCGGATGTTCAACGCCATCTGGAAAACGAACCGATCATTGCCCGGCCGCCCAGCCAGATATATCGCCTGCAAAAACTTGTGCGCCGGAACCGGTTGGCGGTGGCGTCGGTCGCGGCCATCATGCTGGTGCTGGTGCTGGGTACGATCGGCACGACCATCGGGTTTCTGCGGTCAGAGTCGGAACGCCGCAGCGCGGTAAAAGCCCAGCGTGAAGCCCGGGAGAATTTTGATCAGGCGCGGGGCGCAGTCGGCGACCTGCTGGCGGCTTGCGACGAGGATTTGACGGAGTTGCCCGGAATGCAACCCTTGCGGGTGCGGCTGATGGGCGCGGCCATTGACCGTTACAAGGCGTTTCTGGAAATGCCCAACCCGGATCCGGCGCCGCGGGCGGAGCTGGCGCGGCTTTATTTGAAGTACGGATTTGCCGCCAAGGAAATTGGCGTGGATTATACCAATATCGTAATCCCCGCCTATGAAGCCGCCTTCGCCATCCAGCAAAAATTGGTGCGGGATTACCCGGAAAATCGCGCGTTCCTGGCGGATCTCGGTTGGACGCTCGTTTATTGGAAAATGTGGGGCGTACCTCATAATCCGGATGACACCAATCAAATGCGGGCATTGACTATTTTTGAATCGCTCTACCATGAGAACCCGGATGATCCCCTGACGCGCTCGGGCCTCGTTTGGGCCCTTGGCCTGGCGCAGCCATGGAACAATAGCGACCCTGAGTATGTTTCCTCGTCAAAGCGCCGGCTGGCTTTGCTGGAGGAATTGGTCAGGGAATTCCCGCTCTCGGCGGAATTTCGGCGCGATCTCGCCAATCAATTGTCCTGGTCTCCGCCCAGCGTTATCAACGGGACGGGTGATGCCGCCGGTTACCTGGCGGATTTGACCCGCGCCAATGAGCTCCGCGCCGCCCTGGTGTCTGACATGGAAAAGAAAAACCCGGCCATCTGGCTGCCACACCGGCCGAAAGATTCCGAGGCATTGCTGCTCCGGCCCACGCTGGTCTGGACCCGGCGTGACCTTGCACGCGGCTGGTTATGGGCGGGCATTGAATGTCAGCAACTCGGCCGGCCGGCGGAAGCGCTGGACTTGATCGATCGCTCCACGGCCATGTATCGGTTATGTGTGGAGGAGAATCCTTCCATGACCAAATTCTCGACGGAACTTCGTTTTGCCTTCGACCAGGGAGTGGTGGCGGCCTTCGCAGCCGGAGATGCCGCCGGGGCGCAGCAACGCCGCCAGGCCGCGGTGGATTTCTGGCGCAAGCAGGCGGCCGCCAACGCGAACAACGGAACGCCATGAACGAAGTGACCCAGGTTCTTGACTCCATCGAAAAAGGCCGGGCGCAGGCGGCTGATTTGATGCCGCTGGTCTATGAGGAACTGCGAAAGCTGGCGGCCTCCCGCATGGCGCATGAATCACCGGGGCAGACGTTGCAGGCCACCGCGCTGGTGCATGAAGCCTGGCTGCGGCTCGTGGACCAGGATGGCCGCGCGCGGTTCAACAGCCGCGCGCATTTTTTCGGCGCGGCGGCGGAAGCCATGCGGCGGATCCTGATCGAACGTGCCCGCCGGAAACTGGCCTTGCGCCACGGAGCCGGCAAGGAGCATGTCGATATTGCCGGGGTGGAGATCGCCGTCCAAGCGGACGGGGAGGATGTGCTGGCCGTGAATGACGCCCTCATAAAATTTGCCGCCCGCGATCCCCTCAAGGCGGAACTGGTAAAATTGCGATATTTCGTCGGGCTTACCCTGGCTGAAACCGCGGAGATCATGGGCATTTCCGAGCCGACGGCAAAACGGCACTGGGCCTTTGCCCGCGCCTGGCTGCAGGCGGAAATTATCGCCGCCCGGAAGGTTTAATCACTGAATCAGTCTTAAGCGGACTCATCGTTAATTTTGAACGGTTTTAGCTTTTCTCCGTTGTGGTTTAATTTGGAGCTTCACGTTTTTTTCAAATGCCTGATCTGTTTTGGACGAGGATTTCGCACTGTTTGATGAAAGGCAAAAACAGATGGTGATGCGAGGTGATATTTGCCATGGACCAGAAAATCTTTTAACCGCTTAATTTATGAGAATACTCATGCTGACAGTCATGGCCGCCTTGATGGTGCAGGGAACATTCGTTCTGGTGGACCTGCCGGCTTCCCCGCCTGACACGGGCGAGCTCAAACGCCAGCACGCTGACCGGGTCATGACCAGTACCTACGGAGGCGACTGGCAGAATCTGTTATGCAATTGCGGAAAAACCAACCGCATTCAATTAAACATCATGGTTGACCAATACGAGTCCGCCGTCGGCTATCACAAGCCAACGCAATAAGGCCTCCGTAATCACTAGTTGACTCCATCCGCAAAGGGGTTGAAAGGAACCTCCTCACACATCACATATCACTCGTCACTTATTTAGTGTTCCATCCGCCACCGAGCGACTTCACCAGGTTCACCGCCGCCGTGCTGCGCGCGGCCTGCAATTCCACCGCACTGTACTCCACCGTGAGCGCCTGCGTCTGCGCCGTCGCCACGTCGAGATAGGTCACCAGCCCCGCCTTGTACCGGTTGTTCGCGATTTCCAACTCGCGTTGCGCGGCGGTCACCGCGGCCGTATCGGCCGTCCATTCCTCGGCGAGCCAGTGCTGCGCGGCCAGCGCATCTTCCACCTCGCCGAAAGCGCCCAGGACCGTCTGCCGGTAACTCGCAACCGTTCCATCATAGGCCGCATGGGCAGCGGCAAGATTGGCGCGGTTCAAACCGCCGGTGAAAACGGGCAGCGTGACCGAAGGGCCGACCGACCAAAACCGGCTCGCCGGGTTGAACCAGGTGCCCGCGCTCACGGATTGCAGACCCGCCAGGCCGTCAATCTTCACCGTGGGAAAAAACGCGGCCTTTTCCACGCCGATCTGGGCGTTCGCGGCGGCCATCTGCAGCTCCGCCGAGGAGATGTCCGGGCGTTGCTCCAGTAATTCGCTGGGCAGACTCGCCGGCACCTCCGGCTCGACGACCTCCTCCGGGGAATTGGTTGCGATGGCAAAGCCCACAGGCGATTCGCCGCAGGTGATCGCCAGCGCGTGCAGCGCCTGGGCGCGGCGCATCTGGATGTCCGGTGACTGCGCCTCCGCCGTGCGCAATTGCGTCTCGGCCTGTGCCACATCGAGGTCGGTAACGATGCCGCCGCGCCGGCGGTTCTGCGTCAGGTCGAGTGAATGCTGGTAGGTCGTGATCGTGTTCGTGATCAGGTCATATTCCGCTTCCAGCTCGCGCACCGAAAAATAATCGTTCGCCACCTCGGCGGCGATCGCGAGTCGTGCGGATGCCAGATCCGCCGCGCTGGCGCGGTACTGGTCCTTCGCCGCCTCGGATTCGCGGCGCACGCGGCCCCACAAATCGATCTCCCAGCCGAGATAAAGGGGCGCGGTAAAAGTGTAGTACGTGTGCACCACGCCGGCCGCCTTGCCGTTCTCCGGCTCGTTCATGCTCGTGCGCTGGCGCGTAATGTCGCCGTTCGGTGTGCCGCCCGCGGTCAGTTGCGGATAAAATTCCGAACGCGCCGCGCTCAACAAATCGCGCGACTGTCGCATGTGCGCCGCCGCCGCCGCGAGATTCTGGTTATTGGTCAGCGCCAGCGTTTCCAGCCGGTTCAATTCCGCGTCCCCGAACATCCGCCACCAATCGCCGCGCGCCACCTGCGCCGACGGCTCGGCGACTTTCCAGGTCACGCCATTCGTCGTGAAGCTGCTGAAGCTCTTCGGCACCGGCTGATCCGGGACCGGTGCGGGACGTTTATAGTCCGGCCCGATCGCGCAACCGCCCAGGGCCGCGACCAGAAACAGGCTGCCGATGGAAAACAGCTTTCTCATTTGGCAGGAGCGTTGGTTTCCGCCGGCTTGGCGATTTCCACCTGTTCACCCTCCGCGATGGAGTCCGGCGGATTATTGACCACGCGATCGGTCATGTCCAAACCGCTCAGCACCTCCGCCGTATTGCCGAAATCTCGGCCCAGGCGGATCGAATGCAGATGCACCTTGTTATCGGCGTCCAGCACGGCCAGCTGCAAACCTTCGGCACGAAACAATATGGCGTTGCCGGAAATCGTCGGTATCGCCGCGGCGGCGCTTTCCTTGAAACGCACCTGCGCGTAGCTGCCGGCCAAAATCTCGTTCTTCGGATTCGCGACCTGTAGTTCCACCTGCAACGTGCGCGAGGCCGTGTCCACCGCCCCCGCCGTGCGCGTCACCACCGCGTCATAATTTTTCCCGGGCAGTTCCTGAAAAATCAGCGAGGCGATTTGTCCCGGCACGATGGCGTGGATCAACGGCTGCGGCACGCGGACATAAACACGCAGCGGATCGGTCTGCGCCAGTCGGAACAGTTCCGGCCCGCTGTCGGCGCTGATGAGCTGGCCGATGTCCGTATTGCGCGCGGTGATCGTGCCGGCAAACGGCGCGGTGAGGTGATCGAAATTTTTCAGATCCTGCAACCGGTGCAGATTTGCCCCGGCGGCCTCAAGGTTCGCCTGTGCGAGAGTGAAATCAGCCTGCTTTTCGGCATTTTCCTGTTCACTGACGCTCGCGCTCTTCACGAGGTCCGCCCAGCGGTCGGCGGTCGTTTTGGCCAGCCCGAGTGAGGCGGCGGCCTGGTCCACCTGCGCCTTCGCCTGGGAGATTTGCTGGTCCAGTTCCGGCGTGTCGATTTCCGCAAGCAACTGGCCGTTGGTCACGATGTCACCGATGTCCACATACCATTTTTGGAGATAGCCGCTGGCCCGCGCGTGGATCGAGGCCTGCATGAACGGCACCACTTCCGCCGGCACCGGCGTGCCGAGGTCCGGCATGCTGGACGCCGGTGAAATCACCTCGACCGTGCGGATGGCGTCGGCCTTCGTCTCCTCGTCCAGGCGATGGCGCGACCAAAGCCGCGGCACCAGCCCGGCGATCAGGCCGATGATGGCGAGCACCACGACAATGAATAAAATTTTTCCGAGGCGGACCGGCGGACCGGATTTGGTTGGATCGGCATTCATGACATCAAAGTGTTTTGGTTGGTTCGTGCCGGCGATGCATAAAACTGAAAACGACCGGGACAAAAAACAGGGTTGCGACCGTCGCAAAAAGCAGGCCGCCGATGACCGCCCGGCCCAGGGGCGCGTTTTGTTCGCCGCCCTCGCCCAGCCCGAGGCTCATCGGCAACATGCCGATCATCATCGCCATCGCCGTCATCAACACGGGACGGATGCGGCCAAAACCGGCTTCCAGCGCGGCCTCGACGGGCGCAAGTCCGCGCCGCAGATTTTCCCGCGCGAAGCTCACCACGAGCACGGAGTTCGCCGTCGCCACGCCCATCGACATGATCGCCCCCATCAGCGCGGGCACGCTCAAGGTCGTCTGCGTCAAAAACAATCCCCACACGACCCCGGCCAGCGCACCCGGCAGCGCCGTGATGATGATGAACGGGTCGAGCCAGCTCTGAAAATTCACCACGAGCAGGAAATAAATCAGCGCGATGGCGCCAACCAGCCCGACGCCAAGACCGAGGTAACTGGTGCGCATCGTATCCGCCTGTCCGCGCAACACGATGCTGGCGCCACGGGGCAGGTCCTTTTCGGTTTTTTTGATCAACGGCCTGATGTCGTCCAATACACCGCCGAGATCGCGTCCATCGACGCTTCCGTAAACGTCTATCACGGGTATCACATTATAATGGGAAACGACCGGTGGAATGTTCACACGATCGATCCGCGCGAGGTTTTGCAAGATCTGCGCGCCGCCGCCACCCGGGCCGCCGGAGCTGATGGGCAGCGCATTCAGGTCCTGTATGGAATTTACCGCGTATTCCGGCGCGCGGACATTGATGGAATATTGGACGCCAATCCCGTTGGGATTCAGCCACCAGGCAGGCGTGACCTGCGCGCTGCCGCTCAAACTCAACAGCACAGAGTTGGCGACCGTCTGCTCGGTCAGGCCCAGGTCGGCGGCTTTGGAACGGTCCACCGTGATACGTAATTGCGCCCAGTCGTTCGGCTGGTTCACGCGCACATCCACCGCGCCGGGGATTTTTTTAATCTCCTCCGCCAGCTTCACTGCGATGGCGTGGTTCGCCTCCATGTCACGCCCCGTGATCTGGATGTCATACGGCGCCGGCAGGCCGAAATTCAATGTCTGGCTCACGATGTCCGCCGGCAAAAAATAGACCAGCGTGCCGGGAAACTCCTTGGCCAGGCGCGAACGCAGTTTGCGGACATAATCTTCCGTCGGCGCGTGGCCTTTTTTCAATTGCACCAAAATGTCCGCGTCGCCCGGCCCGATGACGCCGCTGGTGTTGTAGCTCAAATTGATTGAGGAATTCGGGATGCCGATGTTGTCGAGTATCCCCGCGAGTTCGTCCGCCGGGATCTCCGCCCGGATGCACTGGTTCACCCGGTCGGAAAGACGCTCCGTTTCTTCGATGCGGGTGCCGGTACGCGCCCGGATATGCAGCATGAACTGCCCGGCGTCCACGCTCGGGAAAAAATCACGGCCCAGGGCCAGGGTCAACAACCACGACGCGACGCAAAAACCCAAAAAAATCAGGGCGAACGGCCGGCGATGCTCGAAACAGCTCGCCAGCAATGCCCGATAGCCGTTGCGGAAACGCGCAAAGCCGGTTTCAAACCCGGTCTGGATGCGCGCGAACGGCCTTAGCCAGAACGGCAGCTTGGATTCGGAAGCCTGGCTTTCGTCAGCATGGCCGTAATGTTGTACGCCGCGATAAAACCACATCACCAGCGTGGGGACGAGCGTCCGCGAAATCACATAGCTGGCGAGCATCGCAAACACGACGGCCTCCGCGAGCGGCACGAACAGGTAGCGCGCCACCCCGGTAAGAAAAAACATCGGCACAAACACGATGCAGATACATATCGTCGAGACAAATGCGGGCAGCGCGATTTCCTGGGCACCAACCAGGATCGCGTCCTCCAATTTCTTCCCCTCGGCCATGTGGTGATGGATGTTTTCAATCGCGACCGTCGCATCGTCCACCAGAATGCCGACGGCCAGCGCCAGGCCGCCGAGGGTCATTAAATTGATCGTCTCGCCCAGCGCGCTCAAGGTCGCGATCGAGCAAAGCACGGAAAGCGGGATGGAGATCGCGATGATCAGCGTGCTGCGCCAGGAACCGAGGAACAGCAGGATCATCAATGCTGTCAGCGCGGCGGCAATGATGCCTTCGCGAAGCACACCGCTGATGGCGGACCGCACGAACAGCGACTGGTCGGCAAATTCCTTGACGTGCAGGTCGGATGTGACCGTCGCCATGATTTTCGGCAGCGAGGCCTTGATGCCCGCGACGACGTCAAGCGTCGAGGCGTTGCCGGCCTTCATGATCGTGAGCAGCGCCCCGCGCACACCGTCCTGACGCACGGCGTTTTGTTGCGGAGTATAACCGTCGTGCACCTGCGCGACATCGCCCAGATAGATGGTCGCGCCGTTGACGGTCTTGATCGGAACGTGGTTCAACTCGTCGATCGTCCGCGTGTTCGCATCCACCGCCACATCATATTCCGTCGAGCCGATCTTGCTGGTGCCGCTTGGCAAAACGAGGTTTTGCGCGTTGATGGCATTGAGGACATCCTGCGCCAGCAGGTTTTTGGCCTTGAGCGAGGCCAGGTTCAGATCCACGGCCACCACGCGCTGTTTGCCGCCGTAAGGAAACGGGATCATCGCCCCGCGCGTGTTTGAGAGACCGACGCGGACCTGGTTTGCCGTCACGTCGAAAAGCTGCTGCTCGGAAAGCTTGTCGCTGCTGAAGCTGTATTGCGAGATCGGCACGGACGACGCGTTGTACTGGATGATCAGCGGTGGCAGCATGCCCGGCGGCATCTGGCGCAAAATGGTCTGCGCCGAGGCGGTGATCTGCGAAATGGCGGCGTCCACCGATGCGCCCTCCTGCAGAAAAATCTTCACAACGGAGATGCCGTTGTAGGAGGTCGACTCG
This sequence comes from Candidatus Sulfotelmatobacter sp., assembly GCA_035485115.1. Classification (GTDB taxonomy): domain Bacteria; phylum Verrucomicrobiota; class Verrucomicrobiia; order Limisphaerales; family UBA11358; genus UBA11358. The sequence continues at coordinate 8,170 of DATHOG010000055.1, forward strand.
ATGTGCTCAACGTTGTTGACCGTCACCCCCACGACACGCTCGTGCGGATAGGTGATGCGCTGCTCGAACTGCTGCGCGTCCAGACCGGCGTACTGCCAAACCACGCTGATGACCGGGATGTTGATCGACGGAAAAATATCCGTGGGCATCCGCATCAAGATCAGCGGCGTCATCAAAACGAGCAGCAACGCGGCCACCACAAAGGTGTATGGCCGGTTCAATGCAAGACGAACGATCCACATAAAATTTTAAATCAACCTCTTCGAAGGTTCAACGGACCACGCCGATAATCCCAAGAACCGCCTCGTCGGCGTAACGCAGGATTTTCATGTCGTTGTAAATCTTGGCCCGCAGCAAAAGCCCGATGATAAACGAATGCACCAGTTGGGCCTTGATTATCGCATTCCCCGCCGCGACCTTGCCTTCACGCTGCGCGTCGGCGATGGCTCCCGTCAGATATTTGACGTGGCAATCGATCAGCTCCTGCGCCTTGACGCGGACTTTTTTATCCTGCGTCGCCAGCTCCCCGCCCACGCTGGTGTAAGGACAGCCGCAAACATGACCGTACTTCTTTTTCCGGGCATCCTGGACTCCGCGCATATACTCGCACCACAGCTCCAGCCGTTTCAATGGCGGATGGCTTTTGGCAAAAATCCGTTCGTAATTGGCCTCCTTCAGCCGCCAGTGCTCTTCATACGCCGCCACCACCAGGTCGGCCTTGGTCTTGTAGAAATAATAAAAACTGCCCTTGTTGACGCCGGCCAGGCTGCAGATCTGGTCCACGCTCACGGTGCCGTAACTGTGCTGGTGGATCAGGTCGAAAGCCACCGATAGCAGCTTTTCTTTGGCGTCACTGGTTCTGCCCATAAATTTTTATTTGAACTTCTCGTCACCGCTTTTTGGTGTGACGCCGACAAAATATGTCAAGTTATACAACCAGTCAACTATTAAAAATCAGGGTGGTAACTGATTGGTTATTTAGGAAAAACGCGGGCCGGCTCAACCGCGCAGCGCATTGCCCCGGCAGATTTGTTCGTAGACCCCCGCCAGCGGCTTGGCCGTGCGCGGCAGCTTTTCATCCTTGAAATCAACCGACAGCAGGCCGAATTTTTTTGTGTAGCCGAACTGCCATTCAAAATTATCCAGCAACGACCAGTAAAAAAATCCGCGCACGTCCACGCCGCCCTCCATCGAACGGTGCAGCGCCGCGAGGTTCTGCTTCAGGTCCTGCTCGCGGAATTTTTCATCCGCCGAGGCCGAGCCATGTTCGGTGATATAAACCGGCAGTTTAAATTTCCTTTGCAGATACGGCAGGATTTTTTCCAGCCCCTCGGGATAGCGTTCCACCATGTCGTCACAGACAAAACCGAACTCCTTCAGCGTCTTGACCGGCGTCCCGCTCGCCGGGATCATTGCGGCAAAATGATGGAAACGCACGCGGCCGTAATAGTTCAAGCCGATGAAGGTCGAGGCGCGCCGCCGCCAGCCGCCGAGAAACGCGTCGAGCACGAATTTGTTGAAGGTGTAGTGGCTGCCGAGCGCCATGAGGCGGTCCCACGGCGAAAATTCTTTGTAGGCATGGAAAAAGGTCCAGTTCTTCGCGATACCGACCTCCGGTTTTCGTCCGTTGAAGATTCCCTCGCGCCGGATGACGCGGCTG
>DATHOG010000056.1:0-14955 GCA_035485115.1 Candidatus Sulfotelmatobacter sp.
CAACGGCGTCCTGAGCATCGTCGCCACCGTGAACCGTGCGCCGACGAATATCATGGCCAGTGTCAGCGGCAACGTGCTGACGTTGACCTGGCCGCTTGACCACACGGGCTGGTATCTGCAGGTGCAGACCAACTCGTTGAGCCAGGGTTTAGGCAACAATTGGGTCGATGTACCGAACTCCTCGACCACGAATTCGGTGACTATCAACATCAATCCAGCCAATGGGACGGTGTTCTACCGCATGTCCTTGAATCCGTAAGATGCAGGGTTGGAGTTCAAACCGCCGGCTGGTTGCCAGCCGGCGGTTTTTCGATTTAGAACAAATGTTCAAGCACGCCAACCTTGACGCTTTGCCTCCGTCGACGTTCCATAAAGGGACGTCATGACGTTTTTTCCCTGCCGAACAGTCCTTTTCGCGTTGTCATATTTCCTGACGGCGCAATCCGCAGTTTTTGCAGATGAATTCAGCGTGCCACCCAAGGATGCGCCGGAAGTCCAATGGTGGCGTGACTCGCAGACGAATCTGGACGAACGGCTGGCTTGGTGGCGGGATGCGCGGTTCGGCATGTTCATCCACTGGGGGGTGTATTCCGGCCTGGGAAATGAATTTCACGGAAAAAAAGGCGCCGGCTATGCGGAGCACATCCAGCGTGTGCTGAAAATCCCCATCCCGGTCTATCGCCGGGAAGTGGCGGGTAATTTCAACCCGACAAATTTCAATGCCGATGAATGGGTGCGTCTGGCGCGCGATGCCGGCATGAAATACATCGTCATCACCGCCAAACATCACGATGGCTTCGCGATGTGGCCGACCAGGGTGAACAATTACAACATCATGGACGCCACGCCCTGGCATCACGACCCGATGGCCGACTTGAAAGCCGCGTGCGACAAATACGGGATCAAGTTTGGGTTTTATTATTCGCAGGCCTTTGATTGGGGAAATTCCAATGCGCCCGGCAACGATTGGGAATATCAAAATCCCGGCGGCGACAAAAAAATCGGCGGCACGGATTGGTGGCTGACCAAACCTGAATTCATGGCGTCGGCGCGAAAATACGTGGACACGAAGGCGATTCCGCAACTGCGCGAACTCATCAGGCTTTATCATCCGGCCATTTTGTGGTTCGACACCGAGCACAAGCTGCCGCCATCTGAGAATTTGCGCATCATGAAAGCCGTGCGCGAAGCGGACCCGGACGTGGTCATCAGCGGACGGCTCGTTCCCGGCTGGGGCGATTATGACGACACGACCGACCGGCCGGCGAATTTCCCGCCGCACGCCGGCGATTGGGAGGGGATTCCGACGACCGATGAATCGTATGGTTGGAATCCATTCGATACATCGCACAAGCCGCCGTCGCACTTTATCCAATTGCTGGCCAAGTCCGCCGCGCGCGGCGGCAATGTTCTATTGAACATCGGTCCGATGGGCGATGGCAACGTTGACCCGAAAGACGTTGCGATTTTGAAAGGCCTCGGCGGGTGGTGGAAAGTGAACGGCGATTCCATCCGTGGAACCACGCGGACCCCGTTGCCGGTGCAGGCTTGGGGCGAATCCACACGCAAGGGAGATTACCTGTATCTGCATGTCTTCAACTGGCCGGCAACTGGCCGGTTGACTGTCGGGGGTCTGAAGTCGGATGTGAGAAGTGCGTATCTGCTTCCGTTCGAGCCGAAAGAACAACCGGCTGAATTTTTTCCACAATGTCCGTTCAAACGGATAAATCCATTGGATGTGGATCTGACGTTGCCAAATTCCTCATCAGCAATCCCCGATCAGGCGGACACGGTTGCGGTTTTGGTTTTCAACGGCGAAATCCAAACCGATACCAATCGCCTGCTGCAACCGGAATTTCCCGTCGATACGTTGCGCGCGTTCGACGGTGAACTGCACGGCCGGGGTTTGAAGTTTGGTCCCGGTAAAAAGACCGATGACGTGGTGATGAACTGGACCGAGCCGGATGATTTTATTTCATGGCCGGTGCGATTGAACGAAGCGGTCACGTATGAGGTTTTCATCGACTACCTTGCGCCTGATACCTGCGGCGGTGCGTTCACGGTGAGTTGGGGGCCGCAAATTTTGAAGGGCGTGGTAAAATCCGGCGGCGAGCAGAATGTCTCGCTCGGAAAAGTTTCCCTGTCGCCGGGAAAATTTGAGATCAAAGTCGCCGCCGAAAACATTTCCGGGGACGAATTATTCCGTCTGCGACGGCTCGAATTGAAGCCGGTCGCAAAAGAGTGATTTTTCCCTATACCGTGCAGCGCGCTGCGGGGATGTTGAACAAACGTTCTATGGATGCGGCTTATGGTTACGGTTAGATTTGTTCAGTCCCTGGTTATGAACACGAACACGAACTCTTTTCACCGCGTCCCACGAGGTTTTACGTTGATTGAACTTCTGGTGGTCATTGCCATCATCGCCATCCTGGCGGCCATGTTGTTGCCGGCGCTGGCGAGTGCCAAGCTCAAGGCCACCGAGGCGAGCTGTTTAAGCAATGAAAAGCAGACCGCCCTCGCATATTCGATGTACTCGACTGATAACAGCGACAAGACTTTATACGATGCGGCACCGACCGGGTTCAAAAGCGGCGGCGGCTTTTGGAATCTCGATAGCGGTGCTCCCGGTAACTGGAATAATAATCAAGACACAGCCCTGGCGGATGTGCAGGCGAACTTAAGAACGAACAATCTGCTGTCACAATTTGCGCCTTCGCCGGGGGTCTACCATTGCCCCGGGGATCGCCGGTCTCTTTTGCCGGTAAGCTCTGCCACCGATGCCACTGGTTGGGCCTACGATAGCTATGCCATCACCGAGAACGTGGAAGGCGCCGGTGGACCGACAAACTTCACCAAAATGACCCAGGTCACCAGGCCTTCCGATTGTTTCATTTTTGTGGAGCAATCTGACACACGCGGTTACAACGAAGGAACTTTTGCCGTGAGCGGCGCCATATCAAGCGCAACGAAATTCAACTTTGAAGACGTATTCGCCACCTATCATGGCACGGTCAACACCTTTAATTACGCGGACGGTCATGCCGAGCCGAGAAAATGGCTGGATGGGGCGATTTTGTCCTGCGGGAAAAGCACACTGAGGAACGGCTCAACATTGTACGAATATAGCCGGGCGGCGGCCAATGGTGCGGTTCAACCCAGTTCCACGACCAGCGCTGATGTGCCGTGGTTGATCCAACATTGGGTAAGCCCAAACACCCCCTGATTTTTCAAAATTTTTGCGCGTTCGGCCACGAATTGTCATGGAGGTAACACCTCATTAATGCAATGTCCGCCGGGTTTTCTTCGCTCCTCCGACCGGTTGCCTTCTGAATCCGGCAGATTTCTTAAGTCAAAGCCTAGCGGCCCGGGGTTCGATGGACACTGTTCAGTAGATTAAGAACGGGTTTGGATGTATGCTGGCTCCGTTCGTTTTTGAAAAAGCCATGAAAAGCTTCCGCCGTGTGCCCGGTTTCACGCTGATTGAGCTGTTGGTGGTCATCGCCATCATCGCGATTCTGGCGGCGATGCTGCTGCCCGCGCTCGCGGCGGCCAAGAAAAAAGGGCAGCGGGCGGCGTGCCTTTCCAACTTGAAGCAAATCGGTCTCGCCTTCGAAATTTATCTCAACGACCAAAACAGCCATTTCCCCGACCGGCGCGATCTGAAGAACAACCTGCCCGGCGGGTACCATCCGTGGACCACCTGGCCGCCCTCCGACCCGCGCGCCGGCTGGGCGGCGACCAATTTTGTGACCGAATGTCCGAATGCCAATGTCTGGTCTTGTCCGGCGGCGGTAGATTCGCCGGCCGGCAACATCATCCAATCCATGCAGGCAACTTCCATGGACACGAACGCGCCCTTGTGCCGTTACTGGGCCTGGCGTTTTGACCGCCCCGATGATCCCGTCGGTCTCGAAGATTTTTGGGGCAAAAGCGAATCTCAGGCGGTCGCTGATCTGCAATCCACCAACGATCCGACCGTCGGCTACATCAGCGGCGCGGTGGATGTGGAGCTGGTGGTGGACCCATATTATCCCAGCACGGTTCCGACGGTGCCCGCCGGTTTCAGCGGACATACTATTCACGCGGGCGGACGTTGCCGGGTGTTCATGGACGATCATGTGCAGTATATCAAGGACGTGCGCACACCGTACTGAACTTAATAAATCTTCGAGGCGGGATTATTTTTTGCCAGCCATCAAGATTTCCGCGCCTGCGAGCAGCACCACGCCGCGTCCGTGCAGATCATCGGACGGCTGCTGGCGCTTGACATAGTAATCCAGATCCTCACCGATGTTAGTGCCGATGCAGGTGCCGTTCACCGTGCCGTCGTCGGTCACGTTTTTGGCGATGCCGGCGAACGCCTTGCGCGCGACCGCCATGTTTGACGGATCGATCCAGCCGCGGTTCACGGCGCGTGCAATGCCATAGGCGAACATCGCGGTGCATGAAGTTTCCTCCCAAAGTTCGGGCTTGTCCAAAACCTGCCGCCACATGCCGTCGTCCGCCTGAACTTTTTTCAAGCCTTCGATCTGATTTTTCAGAATCTCGATGAGCTTCGGGCGCAACGGACTTTTTTCATCCAGCGCAGAAAGGGTTTCAACGAGGGTGACGGTCACCCAGCCGTTGCCGCGTCCCCATTTGAACGGCGCGTGTTTCTTGTCGTTCACAAAATAACCATGGAACCAAAGCCCGTCGCCGTCGGCCTCGAGCGCGGCCTGGTGGATGATGTTGTTCGCGGCGTCCTCGACGGATTTCTGGTCGTGGTTATAAAGTCCCCAGCGCACAAGGAAAACTCCGCCCATGTAAAGGTCGTCCGGCCAGACGGTGCCGCTCATGATTTTCGGGCGCCAAAAAGTTCCATCGGACAGGCGTTCCTGTTTTTTCGACACCCAGTCGGCGATGCGCGCGACCACGACTTTTTCGCCGGGTGTGACGGAATCGGGATGGCGGATCATGCTTTCGAGGATTTCATTGCCCATCGAACCGCAACTGTCAAGGTTGCCCAGGTTGATAAGCGATTTGATCTTCGAGGTGCGTGCGAAAGCTTTCCCGTCCGCGCCGAATTGGTCTTCGAGTCCGGCCAGCCATTGATAATAGCGGGCACAGATCGCATTGTGTTCCGCCACAAATTTGTCCGCATCCTTGTCGCCGAGCAGATCCGCCTCCTGTTGCAGTCCGAAGAGTGTGACGCCCCACGGATAATTCCATGCGATGCCCTCGGGCGCTTTAGCCGCTTTCGCGGCGTCAAGGTTGGTGCCGGCCGGGTAATCGCCATCGGCCAGACCGTGGATCTGGTGTTTGGCGACGCGCGCGATGACATCGCGGATCTGCGCGTCGGAGATTTCACCGGCGGCATGGCCGGAATTTGAAGTAATGGAAAAAACCATCGTCGCGAGCGATATGAGCAGGGTGGTTTGAGTTTTCATTCTTAAAAGTCGGGGTGCGCTTCAAAAATATGTTGTGAATGACAGTTGTGGGTCAAGGTATGTGCAGTCGTGGTCAAATAATAGTTTTCGGAAAAATCCGTTTCATGATTTTTTTCAGAGCCGAACCTGTCATCGGCGCAACAGCATTATTGCACTAATCCGCCCGGGTCCGTCCACTCTGGAAGAATCCTAGAACATCAGTTTTGTTGACTTTTATTATGGAATTAACCCGGGCTATGGCACACTCCAAATGTCGTAGAAGCGAGGGAAAGTCGTTGCCGTTGGTTTGTGGCGAGATCCGCTGTAAAAGTGGTGCACCCATCAGGAGTTGAACCTGAAACCTGCTGATCCGTAGTCAGCCGCTCTATCCAATTGAGCTATGGGTGCAACCGTTTATTTCGCCGGTTTTCTGCGGTAAACAAATCTGCGACCATGAGCCATCTGATACTGCTTTTACATGCTGAAGGCATGTAAATCTTGGATGCAGATTCAAACTCCACAGATTTGCGTCAGAAGACCGTGTAAGCGAATTTGATTCGCAACGTGCCGTCCGAGATTCATTTTTGCCTGACCGGGCATTAAAGGCAAGCTCATTCACAATGGCCCCAGGACATATGCACCAACCGTGGCCAAACTCCTTTGGGCCGGGAAAATGACGCGCGAGGGTCGTTCCGCTGGTGTCATTTCGAACCGGCCGGCCCGTTGGCCATCTCAAATTCCAGCACACCGCCGTTGACGAGGTCCGCATGTTTCACGAACAGCGATGTCAGCGGCCGGCCGTCCCATTTGACGGATTTCACATATTGGTTCTGTGGCGACCAGTTGCGGGCCACGATGATCAGCCGCGCGGTCTTCGGAAAATTCAGATGCATGATCATTTTCGGGAAAAACGGCCGGCCCAGCGCATACTCGCCGGACGCCGGCGCGACCGGATAAAATCCCAGCGCCGTGAAGATGTACCACGCGGACATCTGGCCGCAGTCGTCGTTGCCGGTGATGCCGTCGGGCGTGTTTCGATAATTCTCGCGCATGACATCGGTCAAAATCTTTTGCGCCTTTTCCGGCTGGTCCACCCAGTCGTACACATAGGGATAATGGTTTTCCGGCTCGTTGTCGTAGGCGTAATGGCCGCCGCTGAAATTCTCATCGAGCTTGGCGATGAAATTGTCCCGGCCCAGGAGCCGGATCAGCCCGGGAAAATCCTGCATCACGCAAAACAGATAGGTCCATTTGTCGCCCTCGGTGAACGGGTTCAATCTTTTGGGATCTTTCAGGTAAAACGAACCGTCTGAAAGGCGCGCCTCGAGAAAACCGGTCTCCGGATCGAACAGGTTCGTGTAATTTTGCGAACGCTGCATGAAATAGTTGTAGTCGCTTTCCTTGTCCAAACCCTTCGCCACCTGCGCCACGCAAAAATCCTCGAACGTGTCCTCGAGCGTGCAGGAGGCTGACTCGGAGGTCTTGTCCGCCGGGATGTAGCCGAGTTGTTTGTAATACGTCAGTCCTTCCCGCGCTTCGTTCGATGTCCATTCGGCGCGATCTTTCCAGCGCTTGTGGTCGTCGCCGTCCGGGGGGGTCATCGCATCCTTGTAGATCGCGGCATAGGCGGTGTTCACATCGAAATCCCGGAAGCCTTTCACAAAGGCATCGGCGATGATGGCATCCGCCGGAGTGTCGATCATGATATTGCTCTCGGTCGGGTTCGGCCATTTCGGGATCCAGCCGCTTTCCACGTACATCTGGAGCATGGACCGGATCATCGGCGAAACGTCCTCGGCATCGATCAATGTCAGCAGCGGATGCAGTGCGCGGAACGTGTCCCACATCGAATAATCATTGTAGGAAACTCCCTGGTGAATTTTCTCGTCGAACGGGCTGTAATAACGGTCGTATTCCGAAAACGTCCGCGGAAAGAGCAGCGAATGATACATGGCGGTGTAAAAAATCGTCTCCTCGTCCGCCGTGCCGCCCTGGATCTCGATGCGTCCCAGTTTTTTGTTCCATTCGGATTTTGTCGATTGGGCGACGCGGTCGAAATTCCAGTCCGGGATTTCGCGCCGCAAATTTTCGCGCGCCTGGTCTTCGCTGATGAACGAGGAACCGATGCGCACCTTGACGACCTCGTTGCTTTTCACCGCGAACGTCGCGAATGCACCGACGCGTGCGCCGGAAATTTCGTCGCGTCCGTCATAAATTTTTTCATCCTCCGGCGCCGCATTGGTGGCCGTGGAATCCTCCCACGTGGCAAACGAATCGAACGGCTTTTCGAACTGGATCACGAACCAGCCCTTGAAATCCTTCAGTTCCGGCCCCATGTGCCGGCCCGCCCACAGATTGTGCCGGCCGGGATTGTACCCGACGATCTCCATGTGGTTTGACGCCACCTTCACCCAGCCTTGATAGCCCGGCAGCCGGCTCATTTCGATGAACAGATGCGCCGCGTTCGTGGCCGGATAACTGAACTGGAACAGCCCGCAACGCGCCGAGGCGGTCATATCCACGCCGATGGTTCCCGCCGACGGGTCGTTGGTATCCTGCAATTGGACCGAGTAGGAATATGGCTTGGCCGTTTCGCTCTCCGGCACCATTTGCAAACCACGTTCCTGCGGACGCGCCCGCCGTGCGCCCGTTTCCGGCATGAGCGTGAGAAAACCGTAATCGCCCATCCACACCGTGGGCTGGTGCGAGCCCATGAAACCGATAAGCGTCCGCTGTTCGTTGCGATACGGCAGATGGCTGATGCCATTCTCCTGCGTCATCGGCGTCCAATGCGTCATCCCATGAGGCGGCGTGACCCAGGGACATACGCCACCGTAGTTCACGGTGTCTGCCGGCCCGGTCGTGCCGATGATCGGGTTCACCTTGTCCGCCAAATCGGCTGTCGCCGCTCCTAGACGAGACGATTGAGCAAGAACGAAGGCGATTAGCATCAAGTAACGCATAATTTTATGTCTTACCAAGTTAACGAGAGTGTAAGGGGATTTCTTTTAAATAAAAACAAAGAGATAATGATGATGCGGAGATCCACTTCATACTGGTTCAATCATCCGAATTGTTATTTTGACTGGCTGTCAAGGCACGATCAATCGATAAAATACGTTGACCTTGGTTTGGTTGATGTTTACGAAAATCTGGTTCGTCGCCGTTGAGCCTGAAACCGTTGCCCAACTGTTTGGACTCTGCAACCCGATTGAGTTGCTTTGCAGCGTCCATCCCTGATAAATGGCGGGCCAGACCAATGTAAGCTGGGCACCCGATTTTTGAGCCGTCAATTGCGGCTGCGGAACTTGATATGGAGTATCGGTCAACTCGAAGTCGAGATAGTCACCTGTGGCGCCGTCGGCGCCGACGCCCACATATTGGATGGAAGGATTCGTTGAATAAGTATCCTGCCGCAATTCAGTCCCGTTCGCCCAAAAGCTGATGTTCCAGCCGCTGGCCGCATTCCCGGCGGTCGTATCCAAAACGATGCGATAGGAATTGGTGACGGCCGTGCCGGGAGCCGAATAACTATTCTGACCGACGGTACCGGGGCCATCAAATACCTGAATTTGCGAGTTGTTGGCACGTTGGAGCAACCAGCCCGCGCCACAGTTGGTAGCGGCATAATAGTTGGTCATGATCGCGTTCTGGGCATAGCCCATCGCCAGCCACTGTGTCCCCCCGTTTTTTCCATAAATAGTAACGGAAAGCGTATAGATGTGTCCCGTCTGAGGCGTGAATGGCAGAAAAGCGTTGTTGTAATTGGCACCCGAAGGTGTGGCGTTGGTGACGGCAATTGCCGCGCCAACGGTAATCAATTGGCTGAAGGCATTCCAGGAGGCATTGCCGGTATCTACCGGGACTGGAGTCGAGCCGTCCAACCCCCCGGTCCGGCCAAAGGTGTCATAATAAATCGTATTGGTGATCACCCCCGCACCAAACAAGGTCAGCGTGCAGACCGTGCTGGTGGCGGAACCGTAAAGATTGGTGACAATGGCCTGGTAAAAACCTATGGCGGAGGCCTGCGCGTTGGACACAATGCAAGTAGTGTTGGTCGCATCAATGATGTTGGTTCCGTTGAACCGCCATTGATAGTTTAACGGTCCGGTCCCCGAGGCAACAATGTTGAACGTGACGTTGGCACCTGCGTTGGTCAACTGGCTCACCGGTTGCGCCGCCACATACGGTACCGCTCCGCCCTGGCCCAGTGCTGCTGACTTTTGATAGAGCAGAAACAAGTGGTCCGGACGCACGACGACGTATTTGGTCGGATCAAGCGAATTTGCCACGGTCTGACAATTGGCCGGGGTGACCGTCCAGCTTCGGGCCTGAACCGCGATGAACATGGGTGACGAACCGTTCCAGCTTGCGGCGGTATTGGTGATTGAATAGAGCAGCTCGGCGGTATTGGTGGCGTAGCTGCCGGTGGGCGGGAATCCAGCGACCGGCAAGGTTCCATCATGTGATACATAGTAGCCGTTGTTTTCATCGTTGATTCCCACCAGCGTCGGGCAATTGGTGGCGTAAATATCGCCCGTGGTGCCGGACACGTTGTCCCAAACGGTGATGGTCCGGATGCCGGTGTGTTGCAGATAAGGATTGGAGGCCTGGCTGTAAGCGGTGACGTTGCCGCTGCTCCAATATTCAATGTGGGTATAACCGGCCCCGGATGGACCGGCAACCAGGCAATCATTGGTGGTGGCTGTGCTCCAGAAATAATTCATCATCGCCGGGTCGAAATCAGCCAGCAACGGCTGCACTGTCCAGCCGATGGGAACGGTGCCGCGTGCGGCACTCCCCCAATTCATCTTCATTGTATGTTGGATGTACTGCACGTTGTCGCCGTCGCTCAAGGTCATAGAGACATAAATTTTGTTTTGCAAGGGCGGCGTCGGCGGAATGGGCGGAACGGCGATGGGTGACGCGACTCCGCCGTAGACCGAGCCATTATCAAACAAATCACTGGCCATGACCGGAATGCCGTAGGTCGCAATCCAGTTCAAATCGGTGCTCTCGTTCGGCCACCAACCCAGATAGACCCCGCCAACGGGTGTCATGTTGGTGGTGAACGACTTGAATACATTGGCATCGGCAGTTACGCCCGGATCCAGCCACACCACCGCTGATTTGACCGCCACGAGATAATCCCGCAAATACCAGGGCTGGTTGGTTTCCATTCCCGCGATTATCCGATGAGTGCAGAGCGGCCAGTAATTCGTGTAGAGATATCCGTAGACCTGGTATTTGGTGGTGAATTTTCCGCGCAGATCATCGTTGACCGTCAGGTTGTAGGGGGAATTCGTCAAAGTCGCCAACAAGCTCGGGTCGCAAATTAGTTCATTTTTCACGCCAGCGATGGTGGTTGCCAGATTGAGCGTGTCTGGCAGGTTAGTGTCGGTGACCACCAGTCCGGTTACGTTTGTCTCATATTTGAGGATGGCGCTGTAGCCATTAATCGTGTCATAAGGCAGATTATGGATGACCGGCCAGGTGAAAGCGCCTTCAGAAGCGGCGCTGGTGCAAGCAATCTGCGGTTGCGTCCGGTTCACGATACCTTCCAGGGAGACAAACAGCGCCTTTTCCGGGTTGGAAGCAGTATCCATGTTGATGCAATCAATCGTTGCCGCCGGGGTTGAAAACGTCGGCAGAAATTGACCCGCCGGCCATGTCAGCCCGGCGCCTTGAACCATTTGACCGGGCCATGCCAGTATGAATACTAGGATCAACCAGCCAACGTTTTCTGATCTTAGATGCATTTTATTCCGCTGTAAGTTTTACCACGGCGGCGGATGTGGCTGGCACGATCAGCGTGCAAACATTGTTTGTGGTCGTCGGCAATGTCGTCCATTGCCCGTGCCATGGTGCGTTGTTGGTGATGAACGAGCCGCCGATGGTTATGCCGGTTTTTGCGGCGGCATCGCCATTCAATGCAGTCAGAAACATCACTTCGGCACTCTTCCACGGAAAACCGGTGGGCGCAATATATACGAGCCCATCCCGCGCGCCGGGGCCGTGCTCCTTGTTGATGATGGTGATGCAAAGATTGGTTGCGTCGCCGACCGGGTAAGCGGCCAGATTTAGGTCGTTGGTATTGATCATGTCCACGGGTTCCACCCAGCCGCAACTGCCCAGATCAAACGCACGAATGGCATAGGCCTTCGGGTTGATTTGGTATGCACCATTTGTTTTGTCCAAATAGAATGTGTCCGTTTTCAGCCACTGATTATTGTGGAAATTTACGCCCGCCAATCCGCGCGCAGCCCACCAGTGCATGTAATCCAATGCCCACAACGCCGATGCGAACGCATCGCTGGCGTTGGTTATGCCACCAAGATAATCGTTCGCTTCCGTCATCCGGCAAGGCAGGCCCGTCGGCTTCACCCGTGCCAGGGTCTTTTCGTAAAACTCGGGACATTTGTTCGTGACCCAGAAACGCGACAGCATATTGTCAATCGCCGTGGCCGGGGGAATTCTTGTTTTCCCGTGGTGGGTGAAAGGTTCGCCCCCGACATATTCATGATGCGTGATCAGGACGACCCGGCCGGATGCCTCTTCGTCGTTCGCAAATTCCGGTACCCAATCCCAGCCGCCTGATTCCGGGCCGGTAAATGTTGCATCCGGCACGGCATTCGTGACGGCGGCGGCAAAGGTCCGCCACGCCGCCAAAAACTCCGCATAATTGGTGATCGCCCCGACCGGCGCTTTGCTGTAGGGCGGTTCGTTCGGTTCGTTGCCGATGGCGAAACAATCAAGATCAGATTGGAAATGTGACCAAATATATTTAGCCGTGGCGGCAACGTCCGCCGCCTTGCCATCCAACAGTGGTAACGAGTAAATAATTTTGAGGTGGGCGGCCCGGGCGAAACCAAACAAGCTGTCTATATCTCCGCGGCTTGGGCTCCTGGCATGGAGACCGTCCACCGTGCCGCCGCCCAGGCGGAGATTACGAATGCCACTGTTCGTGAACAAAGTGATGAGTTGTACATTGGTTGGCGAAAAAAGATTTCCGGACACGTTGTTGTGATCCGGCAATTCCGCCCAGGTTTCAAAACCCACGCCGGAGAAGCCGGCCGGGATTGCATAACTGTGGGACCGTGTGTCTATGGTCAGGGTAACCGGTGACTGTGCAAAAACGGCAGGGGCCAGAAAATAAACAATGCAACTTACGCTTATAAAAATTCGTGTCTCAATACATTTGGCAATTTTCATTTGATTGGAGAAATAAATAACAAATCACTTGGATTTTAAAGGCATTTCGCAGAACTGGTGGTCGCCCGCGCCAACCAGGCATTTGATTGACGAATCATCTTCAGAGACGGCGGTCACTCCGGGATTTTCGACTTCCGGTTTTATCGGCCACAGGAGTTTGCCGGATTCGGTGATCGTGATATTTCCGGCTGATAGTTTTGGAAGGCAGATGGTGGCGCGGGTGTTGGCAGGAATCTTGACTGAAAGAGACAGCCTGCCGTCGGCGTTTTTCTCCCAGCGGGTGGTGATGAGCCCCTTCACAGTAGGAACCGCGCCCTCGGCAAAAGTCAGACCGTCCGTTTCCGGACGGACATCAAACGTGGCAAATCCGCCGCTGGTGGGCTGAATGCCGAGAATATATTTCTGAAAAAGATATCCCGGATAAGCGGTCCAGGCGTGGTTCACTTCAACGTTCTGGCCGGCGCGGAAACCCTCCCAGCAGGCCTTGTTTCCTTCCAACATCGGACGGTAGCGGTTCAGATCGCGCACGACAAAATCGCCACCACCGGCATTCAACATACCGCTGTAAAACGCATCGCCGCCGTAACCGCCGAAGTCAGGTTTCCCCGCCTTCTCAATGGCGGCAAGGATTTTAGATTTGGCTTCTGCCGGTTCGATGTCAAAGCGCAAGGCCCAGGCGGAAGCCAGCGGAAACATTTCCTGGCGATCCGTGCGTGCCAGGTAGAACCGGCCGTTGAACAGATTGGAATTGATGCCAGCCTTGACTGCCTCCGCCTGTTGGAAATAGTCATCGCTTTGGTTGGTTTGTCCCAATATCGAAAACACGCGCGAGGCAATGCGCAGGTTTTCACAATATTGGCAGGCCGTGGCGGCGTTGTAGCCGCCGTTGGGCATGTTGCCGCCGACATAGTCGGAAATCCGCCATTTGGTGATGGGATTCAACAATTTGGTCTGTGGATCCTGGCTCGGTTTAATCCAATCCAAGGAGCGCGTCAGGCGCGGTGCCATCTCGCGCAGGAGCGTTTCGTCGCCCGAAAAAAGATATTGCTGCCACAGCAGCATCGGCCAATACATCGCCCATTCCGGAATGCGCCGGGCCGGATCGGCGTCTGCAAACCTATGCCCCGGACTGACGGCGGGGATATACCCGTCGGGAAACTGGCCGCCTGCAAAATCCCGCAGCACCTTGTCAATCATCGTCGTATCGCGGTCGTTATACAGCAGGACATTGGCAATGTTCCAGGCGTCCGCCAGCCAGGGTGATTGCTCGCGGTCAGCATCCACGCTGACGACGCCCTGTTGAATGTTCTGCCGCGCCGACCGCTCGCACAGTTCATAGATGTCATTGACCAACGTACTTGAGCAATGAAATCGTCCCGCGACGTCAGCGTCGCAATAAGCCCAGATGCCGCGCACATCGGAGGCTTTCAGTTTTCCTGCATAGCCGGTGATTTTCATCACCTGAAACGAGGTATGCCGTCCAAAGTCCGCGTCCCAAGTCTCGTTGCCACCCTGGCAAGTGTACTCGTCCCAGCCGGCGGGTTTCCGGTCGCCGGTCATTTGAAAATATTCCACGCGCACGACGTCGCCCGCATGATTTGCGCGCATCGTGATTTTTGGCCAGCCGTCCAGGCACCGTCCAAAATTCACGACCCATGTGCCGTTCGTGAAGGTGACACTCACCGGCTTGATTTCAGCCTGTTCGCGTTCCACCGGCGCCATCTGCGCGAACAAATGATAATCAGACCGGTCCACCACCGCGGCCGACGCCCAGCCGGAATCGTCGAAACCGGCCGTCTGCCAGCCCGTTGGCTCCCGACGCGAATCAAATTGAATGGCCGGGCGGTTGTGCGAACCGGCGCCGAAATATGTCACATTGGTTTCTATGAACGCGGTGTCGGCCAGAACTTTCCAGGAGTCATCGGTTCCAATTTCGGTGGAGGATCCATCGGGATGGTCCATTCGCGCTTCCAGCAAAAAGGCCGGCTCCGCATTGACGCCAACCGCGTTTTGCCAGTTGCCCAGCCACTGCCCGATCGCGGCAAAGACGTTGGTGCCGGTCTTCAGGAGTTTGGTGACGTCGTAAGCGTTGTATTGGCCGTAATGATACGGATCGCAGCGCGCTGGTCCCCGGCCTAGAAGCTGGCCGTTGCAATAAAGCATATAATCGTTGTGAGCGGTGACATAAATCTTGGCGAGGCTGGGCCGGTTGGTGATGGAAAAGGCCTTTCGGAAATAAGCGAAGTTGTTCTGGTTGGTGGTGCCATCCCAGACGTAGCGCGCTGTCCATTCGTTTTGATCCAGTCCGGTGTCAAAAGTGGCCGGCGCACTGTAAGAG
>DATHOG010000057.1:0-22150 GCA_035485115.1 Candidatus Sulfotelmatobacter sp.
CTGTTCATCGCCTCCGTCGGACCGGGCCGCGAGCAGACGATTTTTGTTTGAAATAATTCTGCTGCCGGCGAGTCCGCTATGGTAGATCACGCGAACCTCGGCACGGTTGAGGCGGGTAGGGCGCGTCACTCCGTGCGCGCCGTCGTGTGTCTGGCCAAGGGCGGCGCGCACGGAGTGACGCGCCCTACCTTTGGCGTCGCTTAAAATGAATGCGTCAATGTCATTGTGAAATGCCATATGAATGAAATCATCTTGATGGCTCATGTGCTGTTCGGGGTGGCCTGCATCATCAACACCGTGTGGGTCTTCGTGGACACGCTCAACGCCAATGCGGCGAACCAGAAACGGATAAAATGGATGAGCCGCGCCGGGGCTGTTTTCATGTGGATCGCTTTTCTGGCCGGGGGTTATTGGTACGTGGTTTTTTATCCGGCCGACAAGGCCCTCATCCTGAAAGGCCCGTGGCCGTTCGCCCATAATTATTTCATGGAGACCAAGGAACATCTGGTCATCATGCTGCTGCTGCTGGCGACTTACCTTCCCATCGCCACTGCCAACAATCTCCTGGAAAGCAAGGAAGCGCGTCGCCTGGTGCTCTGGGTGGCGGCCCTGATTCCGATCATGGGATTGATGATGGAAGGCCACGGCGCGGTCATTGCCATGGGCGTGAAAATGGGACTGCTCGCCAACCTCCATTAACATGAAACCCGACCTGGACAAACCGCCCGTCTCCAAGGCCACCGTCGCCTTCGGATGCTCACTGGCTTTGTGCTGTGTGCTGAATGCGTTATTGGTCATGGTGAAGGAAAAAAGTCCCGCCCTTCAGGCGGCAATGAAAAAACTGACCGGCCATCATTGGGTGACGCACGCGTCCGTGATCCTCGTGCTCTTCGTTTTTTTTGGCTGGTTATTCGCGCGCATCCAAACCAGCCCCGCTTCCGGCACGTCCGTCAACAAATTGATCAAAATGATCATCGCCGGAGTATTGGCCGCCGGACTCATGATCACCGGTTTCTATCTGCTTGATTTGGGGTAGGGGAATCCTCCTCCTCGTTCTCGCCCTCGTCCTTCGACTCACGATCAGGTTTGATTTGGTCGGATTTGGTCGGATGTGCCCGTCTGGAAGGACTGGTAAGACCGGCCTCGCCGGTGATCGCCCGTCCCTCGTCACTATTTTTCCCCGTTAAGCGAACATAAGCGAATTTATCCGAACATAAGCGTAGATTTTCGCCGGCTTAAGAGAACATAAGTGTAGATTTTTCAGTCCGCTCATCACTTTTTTTGGTCGGACTTTGGGCTTAGGAAGGTGATCAAGTGCGGGCAGGGCTGAAATGGCTCAAATCGAGCCGTTCAGCCCCGCTCTTTCCCTCGACCTTCGCCTTTCGACCCTCGACCAATTTTCGTTGTCAAAGAACAACCTGCAAATCGCCCTCCCGAACTCCGAAAACCGGAATCGGTCCTGTCGGGCCATAGCTTTTAGCGAAAGCCGATCCCGTCACACCGCCCACCATAGCCAACAAAGTAAACATTGTCAACAATTAAAAGCAAACAAGATAGTTACCCGGAAGCCGGCCATCCCTTCCAAAAGACCCGCGCGACCCATCGTGGTCAGATGCCGTCCGGTTCGGACCGCCTTCCCCATTCACCGGAGCGCGGCTATGTCGCCGACCAGCCG
The DNA here is from genome assembly GCA_035485115.1 of Candidatus Sulfotelmatobacter sp. Taxonomy (GTDB): domain Bacteria; phylum Verrucomicrobiota; class Verrucomicrobiia; order Limisphaerales; family UBA11358; genus UBA11358. Next base: position 1,676 of record DATHOG010000057.1, read on the forward strand.
CAGCAGTTTTAAACTGCCGGGACTTTTGCCGTGCGTGATCCATCCAGGCCTGTTTTGAGGCATGGGTAGAACACCCCATGGCGAAGTGAATTTGTTCTGCCATAGTCGCATCAGATTTCTCACTTTTTGGCATTCATAAGCCGGACATTGTGGTGTGGAAATTAACTGAAAGGGTAAAATCATGGGTAATGATCATCAAAACGGTAACGATACTGACAACCCGGCGCAAACGGAGCAGGAGAAGATTGCCGCCTTCCGGCTGGCTGCCATCATCGAATACTCAAACGACGCCATTGTGAGCAAGACGGTGGATGGCATCGTCATCGGTTGGAACCACGGCGCGGAACGGCTCTATGGCTTCCTGGCCGAGGAAATGATCGGACGCCCCATCGCCATCCTGTTCCCGCCCGACCATTATCCGGAATACCTGCGGATCATGAAAGAGGTCAAGGCCGGCAAGGCCGTGCCGGCGTTTGACACGGTACGCCGGCGCAAAGACGGCACCCTCATCAATGTGTCGGTGGCTTTCACGCCCATCGAAGCCCGCGATGGCGAGGTCGTGGGCGCCGCAAAACACAGCCATGACATCACCCGGATCAAGAAGCTGGAGGCGCAGTTCATCGAGGCCCAAAAAATGGAGGTCATCGGCCATCTCGCCAGCGGCGTGGCCCATGACTTCAACAACATCCTCGCCGTCATCATGTGCTACAGCGACATGCTGACGGCGGACTTGGGCGCGGACAGTCCGCTGCGAAAATATTCCGAGCAGATCCAGCATGCGTCGGAACGGGCCGTCGGGTTGACGCGGCAACTGCTGGTCTTCAGCCGCAAGCAAACGGTGCAACCCATCGTGCTCGACCTCAATGACGTGGTGAAAGACCTGGACAAAATGTTACGGCGGCTCATTGACGAAAACATCACCCTGACCACCATTCCCGGAAGCGAAATGGGGCGCATCAAGGCCGACTCCGGCTACATCGGGCAGGTGCTCATGAACCTGGTTGTCAACGCCCGCGACGCCATGCCCGAGGGCGGCCGGCTCACCATCGCCACCAGCGAGGCCACCCTGGCGGACAGCTACGCGGACACCCATCCGGGCGTGATTCCGGGCGACTATGTGATGCTCAGTGTCAGTGACACGGGCACCGGCATGACCGACGAGGTGAAAGCGCATCTGTTTGAAGCTTTTTTCACCACGAAACCGAAAGGCAAGGGCACCGGCCTTGGTTTGGCGACCTGCCAGACCATCATGCAACAATCCGGCGGTCATATTGCCGTGGATAGCGAGGTTGGCCGGGGCACGACGTTCAAGGTGTATTTTCCACGCGTCGAGCAACCGTTGGGTGTCGCGGCCCGATTGGTTCAGCCCGGCCCGTTGCCGCGCGGGACGGAAACCCTGCTGGTCGTGGAAGACGATTCCGCTGTGAGGCAGCTCGCCCGCAACATCTTGGAAAAACTTGGCTATGAAGTGCTGTCCGCCGCGAACGGCGAGGAAGGATTGCGCATCGCGGAGGGACATAAGGGAGCGCCGATCCGGCTGGTGGTCACCGATGTCATCATGCCGCTGATGGGCGGCAGGGAGATGGGGGAATGGTTGAAAACAACTTATCCCGATCTCAAAATCCTGTACACCTCGGGTTACACGGACAACATCATTGCCCCGCCGGGTTTGCTGGAGTCCGGTACCGCGTTTCTTCAGAAACCTTATACCCCCGGGTCCCTCGCCCGCACCGTGCGTGCCATGTTGGATAATGAAACGGTCACCCAAATTTTTCGGAAACAAGATGTAAGCAACAATTAAGGCTCTCCTGCCGCCATGTGAAGCCCGCAAAAGCAAACCCACTCATTGGCAAAATTTTGACTCCATTGTCTCGAATTAATCCAGCCAGCCAGCGAAACAGCCATAAGCATATGAAAAAAAAACTCACCCGGCGGTTATCCCAAAGTTTGCTCCTCGCATCGCCGATGGCCTTGCTGGGCTGCCGGCTGGACGCGGCGGAAGTTAATCTCTTTGGCACGAACATGCCGCCGCTGGACTTTCACGGTTTCATCAGCCAGGGCTATTTGTATTCGAGCGGGTACAATTATCTGGACGGTGACACCAAAACTTCCGGCTCATTTCGCTATACGGAAGCGGGGGTGAATGTCTCCCTGGATCCCCTTCCGCGCGTGCACGTCACCGCCCAGGGATTTCTATACGCCGTGGGCGACGACGGCAGATACCAGCCCTTTCTCGATTATGCCTCGGTGGAATACACCGTTAATGATTATCTCGGGTTCCGGGGCGGACGGATCCGCCGGCCACAAGGCATTTACAATGATACTCAAGACGTGGATCTGGGCCGCACGTATGTACTTTTGCCACAAGGGGTTTACGACGCGCGCTGGCGCGATTTTACCACCTCAATAGATGGCGGCGAGGTGTTTGGCAACATCCCGTTGAGCAAGGCGGGCAACTTTTCCTACGAAGTATACGCGGGATGCTTCGGCGTCTCTGCGGGCAGCGGCGTTGCCGATTTAATCAACAACCGGCTGGCGGGCGGGGAAGTGACTTCCTTTAACCGGACAACGGCAGTGGGTTCCCAACTCTGGTGGAACACACCGGTGGACGGCCTGCGTTTCGGAGCCGCCTTGGATTATGTGTTCAATTTTGACTATGAGATTACGGAGCCTACGGGAGCGCCGCCGCCATTCCCGGCGTCCATCTCCTTGCGCGCCCGGTCTACGCTTCCCGTTCAACAATACTCGGCGGAATACTTGTGGAACAATTGGACGTTTCAGGCTGAATATTACGATGTTCAAGCCAGCCAGAACACGACTTCCCGATTTGGCACAACTCATACCTTTGTTTCCCAACAAGCGTGGTACGCCGGCGCGGCCTACCGGTTTAACCAGTGGCTGGAAGTCGGAGGCTATTACACGGAATTTTATACAAGTGCCTCGACCACGTCGCCGTCCGATAGTTCACAAAAAGATCTGGCGCTTTCATTCCGTTTTGACCCGAAGCCGTGGTGGGTTTTCAAGGTGGAAGGACATTACATCGACGGCACCGCGCTGTTGAACGACAATGCCTCCAATCCGGTGAGAAACGACAACGGCTGGTTCATGCTGGCGGTCAAGACGACGATCAGTTTCTAAAACCATCAGAACCCAATCATAGAGACTGAATATGAAATCATTCCTGTTGAAAACCGGACTGCTCATCGCGTTGCTGCTTGCCGGCGCGGTCAAGGTGCTGGCGCTCGACGGCGCGGTTGTGATCGCCAATCCCGGTGTTGCCGCCGACAGTCTCTCGGCGGATGAACTCAAGGACATTTACACCGCCAAAACCAAGTATTGGGATAACGGACAGGTGATCATCATCGTCGTGCTGCCGGACAAGACGGATGCCGCTCTGCAACAAGCCAGCGGCATGGAGGCCAGCCATTTCAAAACCTTCTGGCTGCGCCTGGCTTTCTCCGGCCGGGGTTCGCAACCCAGGAAAGCGGATGACGCGATCGCGCTGGTCGCGCTGGTCGCCTCGACGAAGGGCGCCATCGCCCTCGTGCCGGACGACACTCAATTGAAAGGCGTCAAAAAAATCGAAATCAAATGACTGCGGTGGCACCTCATAAACCCAATAAAAAAGCCGTTTAACCGGCCGCCGGTGGACGATGGCAAATATGGAAAACACCAAAAAAACCAGCAAGACCGCAAGTTCCAAAGACGATGCGATGCCCGCGAAAGGATTGAATTTGCCGGCGGATGAAGGCGCGGACGCGCATGACACGCTGGCTTACGAACAGAGGATGCGCCCCCTCTGGGCGACGTTCCGCAATATTCTTCTGGTCGTGCTCCTGATTTTTATCTGCGCCATGGTGCAGATGTTCATCCTCTGGCGGGTGTGCGATACCGGGATGAAGACTGCGGCCTCGCTGGATCATCAGGGTCTGCCCACACTCAACAGCCTGGCGTTGCTGCAGGAAGATTTGGCCATCTACCGGCTCAATGCCTACGAGTCTCTTTTCGCCCAGCAAGGTGAAAAGGCCGCCAAGGCGAAGGCGGTGCAGGATATTGCCGCCCAAACCCACGCCGAATTGGAACACCTCAAGACGCTTCTGCCCGAGGGCGACGGCCGGCGCCTTGCCTCCAACCTTGAAGGCGCCTTTGCCGATTTGGACACCGAATCCCGCAAAGTCCGGAACCTGGAAGATTCGGATTTTGCCGCCGCCATGAAGGCGATGGATCAGGACATCCCTCCGCTGACCGGACGCGTGGACCTCGCCGCCGATGCCTTTAGCGACTACGGCTACCATTTTTCCGGCGCGCAGGCGAACGCGACGTTTGACAGCTTTGGTTGGATCAAAAAAAACGCCATCATCTTCGGCACCGCAAACATCGCGGTGGCTTTTGGGGCGGTCATATTCGTCCGGCTGGCCGCGCGCCGCAGCCGCACGCAGTTGTCACATGCCATGGCCCGGCTGAATGAACGAACCGGCGAACTGGCCTACGAACGTGATTTGCTGCGCTCGCTGCTGGATTATTCGCCGGACCCGATTTATTTCAAGGATGCGGAATCCCGTTTTCTAATCGCCGGCAAAGTCCAGGCCGAACTTTTTGGGTTGAAGAGCGCGGATGAGCTGAAGGGCAAATCGGATTCTGATTTTTTTGCGGAAGAATACGCGCGCCCCGCCTTTGCGGACGAGCAGGAAATCATCCGTACCGGCAACGCATTGATTGGCAAGGTGGAAAGAGAAATCATGAAAAACGGTCGGGAGAGCTGGGCATTGACGAGCAAAATGCCGCTCCGCGACAAATCCGGCCGGATCATCGGCACGTTCGGCATCTCCAAGGACATCACGGTCATCAAGAAAACGGAAGCCAGGCTGGAACAGATGCACAAGCAATTGCTGGAGACCTCGCGGCAGGCGGGCATGGCGGAAATCGCCACCAACGTGCTCCACAATGTCGGCAACGTGCTCAACAGCGTCAACGTCTCGGCCAGCCTTGTCGTGGACAGCGTGAAAAAATCCAAGGCCGCCAGTCTGGCCAAGGTGGTGGCGATGTTTCAGGAACACGAGCGCGACCTGGGTGCGTTTATCACCAGCGACACGAAGGGCAAACAGTTGCCCGCGTATCTGGCCCAATTATCCGAACATCTGCTGGCCGATCAAAAGACGACCGTCAATGAACTGACTTTGCTCCTCAAGAACATTGAACACATCAAGGAGATTGTGACCATGCAGCAGACTTACGCGCGCGTTTCCGGCGTCAAGGAAGTCATCAACCTCCGGGAATTGGTGGAAGACGGCCTGCGCATGAATCTCGGCGCGCTGAACCGCCACGGCGTGGAAGTCGTCCGCGAGTTTGAAGATGTGCCGCCAATGAACGTCGAGAAGCACAAGATCCTGCAAATCCTCGTCAACTTGATCCGCAATGCCAAGTACGCCTGCCAGGAATCGGCACGCCCGGACAAGCGGTTGACCGTGCGCGTGGCCAACGCTGACGGCCGGATCAAAGTTTCTGTCGCGGATAATGGCGTCGGGATTTCGCCGGAGAATTTCCTCCGCATCTTCAACCACGGTTTTACGACGCGCAAGGACGGCCATGGTTTCGGCCTGCACAGCGGCGCGCTGGCGGCCAAGGAAATGGGCGGTTCGTTGGGCGTTGCCAGCGACGGCGCGGGCCGGGGGGCGACGTTCACGCTGGAGCTGCCTTGCCCGACAGAAGAAAAAGGAAACTGATATGACTGAATTGAACCACGAAAAAAACCGGCGGATTCTGGTGATTGACGACACGCATTCCATCCACGATGACTTTCGCAAGGTCCTTGCCACGGGCACAACTGCGAGGGCGGCGTTGGACGCCTCGGAGGAGGCGCTGTTCGGGAAGCCGGCGAATACGGTGCAGCAATTCGGATATGAAATTGACTCGGCCTATCAGGGACAGGAAGGAGTGATGCTGGTGGAAAAGTCGCTGGCAGCGGGACGGCCTTATGCCCTGGCGTTTGTGGACGTGCGGATGCCGCCCGGTTTGGACGGCGTGGAAGCCACGCAGAAAATATGGGCGATTGATCCCGACATCCAAATCGTCATCTGCACGGCCTATTCCGATTATTCCTGGAATGAGATGTTTGAAAAGATCGGCAATTGCGACGGGCTGGTCATCCTTAAAAAGCCTTTCGATCCGGTTGAAGTGCTCCAACTGGCGCACGCGCTCACGGAAAAATGGCATCTGCACCGGCAGGCCATGCGCAAAGTGGATGAGTTGGAAAACCTGGTGGGGGAACGGACGGCGGCGGTGCAGAGCGCCAACGCTGAACTTACGGCGGCCAACCAGAGTCTGTTGAAAGAGACCGAGCGCGCCAACCAGCTCGCGTCGGCCGCGTCCGCCGGCAGCCGGGCCAAGGGCGAATTTCTCGCCGCGATGAGTCATGAGATTCGCACGCCCATGAACGGCATCATCGGCATGATTGACCTGCTGCTCGACACGGAACTGGCGTCCGAACAGCGCAATTACGCCCGGACCGTTCAGCAGAGCGCCGATGCCTTGCTCACCATCCTGAATGACATCCTTGATTTCTCGAAGATCGAGGCCGGCAAGATGAGTCTGGAGGCGGTTGACTTTGACCTGCGCCAGACGGTGGAGAGCGTGGTGGAACTTCTGGCCGAGCGTGCCAAAAGCAAGGGCATCAAACTGATCTGGTCCGTCGCCCCGGGCATGCCCGGGACTTTGCGCGGTGATCCGCACCGCCTGCGGCAGGTGCTGTTGAACCTCATGAGCAACGCCATCAAATTTACTGAACACGGTGAAGTGGCCGTTGAATTGTCCAACCGGGGCGGATCGGGCGAGGTTCATTTTGATGTCCGCGACAGCGGCATCGGATTGTCCGAGGAATCCCGCCAAAAATTGTTCCAACCCTTCACGCAGGCGGATGCTTCCACCACCCGCAAGTTCGGCGGCACCGGCCTGGGTCTGGCCATTTGCCGGAAGCTCGTGGAATTGATGGGGGGAACCATTGAGGTCGCGAGCACCGAAGGCAAGGGTTCCACCTTCTCATTTAACGTCCACCTGGAAAAATGTCTGGCTTCCGGCAGCGTCAGCACGCCCGGCCCGGCCGGCGCACCGGCGCCAAAGCGGCCCGGCGGCGGCCCGGTGATGCGGGTTCTTTTGGTGGAGGACAATCTGGTGAACCAGATGGTGTCCACCCACCAGTTGCGCAAACTTCGCTGCGAAATTGAGATTGCCAACAACGGGGTGGAGGCGCTGGCCGCCTGGCAGCGCGGCGCGCACGACCTGATTTTCATGGATTGCCAGATGCCGGAAATGGACGGCTTCGAGGCCACGCGCAAAATCCGCGCCTTGGAAAAAGAGCGCTCGCTCGCGCCCATCCCCATCATCGCGATGACCGCCGCCGCCATGGAGGGCGACCGCGAAAGCTGTTTGCAGGCCGGCATGGATGACTACATCTCCAAACCGGTGAAGATCAGCGAGATTGAGAAATTGCTGAAACGAAATTTCCCCGGCCGGTTCGACCGGGATCCCGCTGCCGGAACCGCGGCCAACACGTCCACAACCATTGCCGCCGCATGATTGAACCAGACCACAAAAAAAACCGGCGGATTTTGATCATTGATGACAACCGCGCGATCCACGATGACTTTCGGAAAATTCTTTCTCCCGGCACGGTTGCCGCCGCCGCGTTGGATGTGACCGAGGCGCAGATCTTTGGCCAGCCGGCGAATACGGTCCGGAAAATCCAATACGAAATTGACTCGGCGTATCAGGGACAGGAGGGAGTGATGCTGGTGAAGCAGGCGCTGGACGCCGGGCGGCCTTACGCGATGGCTTTTGTGGACATCCGCATGCCGCCGGGCATGGACGGCGTGGAAACCACGCGGAAAATTTGGGAGGTTGATCCTGAAGTCCAGATCGTCATCTGCACGGCCTACGCCGATTATTCGTGGGACGAGATGTTCGAAAAGATCGGCAACCACGACGGGCTGGTCATTCTCAAAAAGCCCTTTGACACCGTGGAAGCGCTCCAACTGGCGCACGCGCTCACGGAAAAATGGTGGCTGTTGCAGCAGTCCAAGAAAAAAATGGAGGAGCTGGAGGGCATGGTCGCCGCGCGCACCGGCGAGTTGCGACAGGCCAACCAGGCGCTCCAGACGGAAATCCACGAACATAAACGGACGGAAGAATCGTTGCGATTGCTCGGCTCCGCCGTGGAACAGGCCAAGGAGTCCATCATGATCACCGGCGCCGAACTGGATTTGCCGGGGCCGGCCGTTGTTTTCGTCAATCCCGCCTTCACCAAAATGACCGGCTACTCTGAGGCGGAAATCATTGGGAAAACCCCCCGTATTTTACAAGGACCGCGCACGGACCGGGCCGTGCTGGACCGGCTCCGGGTAAACTTGGAACAGGGCAGGGTGTTCGACGGCGAAACCATCAATTACCGCAAGGACGGCACTGAATTTAATTTGGAATGGCAAATCGCACCCCTGCGCAATGTCAGCGGAAAAATCACCCACTTTGTCGCCATCCAGCACGATGTCACCTTGCGGAAACAGCTGGAGGCAAAATTGTTTCTATCGCAAAAAATGGAGACGGTCGGCAAGCTCGCGGGCGGCATCGCGCATGAATTCAACAGCATCCTGACGGCCATCATCGGTCAGAGCGAACTCCTGCTTGAAGACCTTCCCGCCGGCAGTCCCCTGACCACAAACGCGATCGAAATCACGAACGCAGCCAACCGGGCCGCGTCCTTGACGCGGCAGTTGCTGGCTTATGGACGCAAGCAGATTCTCCGGCCTGAACTCCTTGATTTGAACACCGTCCTCGCCGGCCTGGAAGGCACGCTGCGCCATTTGATGGGCCGGGCGGCGGTTGTGTGCCTTGTTCCTGCCATCGGCCTCCGGTTGGTGAAGGCGGATGCCGGACAGTTGGAACAGGTCATTCTGAACATGGTCATCAATGCGGGCGATGCCATGCCCAACGGCGGCAAGCTCATTATGGAAACCGCCAACCTCGCCTTTGATGATCAGAGCGTCGGCCGTTATCCCGAATTGAAGCCGGGCGGCTATGTGATGCTGGCCATCACCGATACCGGCACGGGCATGAGTGACGCGGTGAAAGCCCGGGTCTTCGAGCCGTTTTTCACCACCAAGGACGTGGGCCAGGGCACCGGTCTGGGATTGTCCACCTGTTATGGCATCATCAAACAAAGCGGCGGCCACATCAGCGTCTATAGCGAACCCGGACGCGGCACGACTTTCAAAATATATCTGCCCCAGTTTGAATCAGATGCGCAGCCTCTCGTCCGGCCGCTGGATTCTCCCGATCTGCCGCGCGGAACGGAGACCATCCTGCTGGCCGAGGACGATCCCGCCTTGCGGGAAATGGCCGCAATTTTGTTAAGACGGCTGGGTTACACGGTCTTGACGGCCACGAATGGCGTCGAGGCGTTAAGCCTGAAACATCAGCGTGACATCGGACACATTGATTTATTGTTCACGGATGTCGTCATGCCTCATATGAGCGGCAAGGAGCTGGCCGACCGCGTGCAGGCTTTATATCCACGAACCAGGATCCTTTTCACTTCCGCCTACACCGAAAACGCCATCGTCCATCAAGGTGTGCTGGCCCCCGGCGTGGCGCTGCTGCAAAAACCATTCACGCCCTCCGCGCTGGCAAATAAAATACGGGAGGTGTTGGATCAACCGGACGCTCCGAAACCAACCGGAGCATAGAAAATGCCTTTTATGGCAATTTCATAAAAACCGTGGCCGCTTATGGCACAGTGTTGCCCCTTCCTCACCATGAACCCGATAATGATGCAATGCTCGCAGAGTCTTGGCGAATTAGGAACGGTCAGCGGCTCGGTTGGTCTTCGCGAAGGAGAAAATGTGCAACTGCTGTTCCTTCTCCCCAAGGGAGACTTTTGCTGCTTGGGAAGCAGCAAAAGGAATCCGGCAACGCCGGAGGCCGCAAGGCCGAATGAGCGGGAGCGAATGAGTCCACGTCAGGATGAGGGGAAAGGCGGCGCTCATTTCACATTGTGCCGGCCCGGCCAAGATGGCTGCAGTTTTTCCTGAACCGCTCTGGCTTCTGCATCTGATCTTATCACTACGCCGCGGTGGGCAGGGCTTTCGGTTCCGGCGCGCTCTCCTTGATCTGGCCGGTGCGTTCCGGCAACCCGGTCGTCAGGCGCGCATAGTCGGTCTGCCGCGGGCCGATGACCACCACGCCCTTGTCATTGATGACATATTCCCGGATATCCTTGCTGTGATTGCCGCCGCGCATTTTGATCACCATGATTATTTTACGCAACTGCCCCTCGATCTCGACGTAGCGCAGCCGGATGATGTCGTCCGTGAGAAATGAAATCGTGTAATGGCTGAAGGACATTGCATCAAAGGTGTCCTCCACCTCGACGGTGGTGAAGATCGTCACGCCTGCGCTGGTTAGCGCCGCGATCATGCGGTAGAGCGATTCGCGGAAGTCCGTCCGGAAACCGGGGGCCAGCGCCATTTCAAATCCCACCAGTGAATCGATCACGAGCCGTTTTGCGTTCGTTCGCTTCACGGCATCCAGGATTTCCTGCATGGTTTCATCCACCGAGAGGTCCAGCGGACGAAGGTAGAGCATTTCGAGCTTCCCGGTTTTTTGCGGCGTCTCCAGATCCAGGCCAAACGTGGCGGCCCGCGCCGTATAGCCCGCCGGGCGCTCTTCAAAGATGGCGGCGATGCCCGCCTCGCCCCGGCGCAGTCCCTCGGCGAGAAACTGGGTGGCCAGCGCCGATTTGCCCGTCCCCGAAGGGCCGGAGACCAGCACGCTGTCACCTTCATAAATACCGCCGCCCATCATCTTGTCGAGTTCAGGAATGCCGATCGAAAGCAGCCGCCGGCCGGCGGGCTTTTTGTTCATCCCCACCAGTCCCAGTGTGCGTGAGAAAGCCTGCAACCCGTCGCCGGTGATGCGGATGGTGTGCAAGCCCGGCACCGATCCCTGTCCGCGCAGCTTGACCACCTGCAATTTTCGCACCACGGAATTTCGTTCCGCATTTTGCGTCAACCACAGCAGCCCGTCCGCCACGGTGAACACCGGGTTGTCGCGCGCCTCCGCCTCGGAATATTCGCCGATGATGAACGTGGTGGCCTGCCAGCTCGTCAGGAACAAGGCCAGGCGCTGGACGAAGCCTTGCAGGTCGATTTCGTTCTCCCCGCTCCCGGACTGGCGCGTCACATTGCGGAAAGAATCCACCACCACGATGCCGGGCTTCACGGCCTGCACTTCCCGGACGATCTCGGCCATGACCTGGTCCAGGTCTTTTTTCAAAACGACCTCGGTCAGATTTATAAAGCGGACGGCCTGGCCCAGCTTGGAGGGGTCGAAGAAGGAATATTGCTGCTGGTAGCGCAACATTTTCAGGGCCGGTTCACCCAGGACGCTGAAATAAAGCGCCGGCTTTTTTACCGTGGCATTGGCAAAAATGATTTGATGCGCCAGCGTGGTCTTGCCGCTGCCCGGCGCCCCTCCGATGATGTTAAAGGAAAACTCCGGCAACCCGCCGCCCAGAATTTCATCCAGGCCGCGCACCCCCGTGGGCAGCTGGCGGATTTTCACCCGCCGCATCAAATCCGGTTTCATCAAGGACGCGCGTGCCGTTATTTTATTTTTTTTCAAGGCGTTTTTCATTTGGTTCTCTTTCAAAGGTTGAGGTCTTCGAGGTTAGGCCAGGTATCATGCAACAACTGCAAGGTGAGGGACGGTCCGATCAAGGTCACCAAAAGGCCGAGCAAGTGCGACACCAGCATGGCTTCACTGGCGGCGACGGTGCGCAACTCCAGTTGGCCCAGCCCTTCCAGGCAGCCGTCGGCATTGACCTGCACCCCGTCAAGCTGGTGAATTTCTCCATTGGCCTGGGTCAGCGCCCGGGTCATGAGCGAGTGAAGACCCACGGCCCCGATCAGACGGCTGAGCGGCCCGCGCAATTTATCATAGACGGGAAATACCTCCGGGAGGTCTTTCCCGGAAGATTGGACGGCGGCGGTCTCGGCCGCGAGCAACTGGCGGGCAATCTTTTTCAGTTTGGAGGCATCCCGGATTTGCGATTGCTGGTGAAAAACCTCTTCCACCGCCCGCGCCAGTTGTTTGATGCCAAACGGCTTTTCCAAAACCGCCGCCAGTTGGAGTTCTTCAATGTCTTCCGGCGGCGTGGCCGTGACCATGATGATGGGCAGGGTCATTTGCGCCGTGCGTATTTTCCGGACCAGTTCCACCCCGGTCACCTTGGGCATTTGGTTGTCGGTGACCAGCAGGTCGTAGTTTCGGGACTGAAGTTTTTCCCAGCCGGCCGCGCCATCTTCGGCGGTGTCCACCTGATAATCGACATCGGTCAACAAATCGGAAAGCAGTTTCCGGACAAATTGTTCGTCATCAACCACCAAAATATGCCTGAGCGGACTGAAAGTCATAGTGGATTACCGACGGTCGCTTTCAGAACTTCGGTGAAGCTTGGAAGTCTCTTTTAACGCCCTGTCATGTCACGAAAAAGGGTCTGTCGCCCCGGGACAACTGTTATCACGTCAACCATCCGGACTGCTTACAGTCGTGTTGGTGATCTAGGCTGTCTCCCGATATCGGCGCTGACCATCTCGCTTTTTCGATACTATAAAGATAATCTACAGGCCCGGCGGTTGCCATGGGGTGTAACCCTACCAAGGAGCTGGCCGTGCTGCCCTTCTAAGCGCCTTGCAAAAGACATTGAAAGGGGTAGGGGGGCTTGCCGTGATTGCCTCTTTGGCTAGTCCGGCTCGTACGTCAGTTCAATTTCTGCCGAGAAATGGGTTGCACAATCCCGATACGCCGGGCCGGTCACCCATTGCCTGCCGGTGCACTTGCCTTCAACCTTCCGGTGCGTTTCGCGTTTTGCGATCATGTCCCGCACAATATTACCGAGGGGCCACCCGCCGTTCATGCATCCGGTTCTCGGACAATGAATAAGCTCTGCCGGAGGATCGCCCAAACTAAAATGCCGTTCTGGTGGATTTTTTTCCGTGCTGCCGTGGACGCGAACCCAGATCGTTGCCTTCAAATCCGCCAGCATTGGAAACGCCTGCGCGAATGCTATGGATTGTCCAAATAACGACATCTTTTTCTCAACGATAACCTTCTTTTTTGGCTCTCCCGCTTGCCCCGTGATTTTGGCTGTCATGGACGATATTGTAGCTGGAATATTTACAAATGACATGGGGTATTCACCCCATCTCAAAGGGATTGAAATCATCCTGGGCGTTGACAGTCCGGGCCGAAGCGCGGCGATGGCAGGAGGCACAAGCTGCCCTGGAAAGTAAGGGAAAATTAATTACGAGGGACGTCAATCCCGAGGGCATCGCTCAGGTCCATTTCGTGCTCCTGCTCCTGAACAATGATCGTCCGAAGCGTTTCGCTTAAGGCATATTCGCCCAAGGCTTCCGCCTGCTGGATGCGCAAGCGATAACGCTTGATGGTTTGCTGTTCATTCTCCAGATCGGCACGCAACATCGTCACTGCATCCTCGGAAACTTTCACCGGTTTCGGCGTCACACACGGGGTGCCTCCCAGATAATCTATCTGTTTTGCGATTTTTATGGCGTGTTGCAACTCCTCGACGGCATGAACCTCCAATTCACGCGCTATGTCGGTATACGCGGCTCCCTTAAGCATCTGGCTGTAAACGGTGTAGGCGATGATCGCCTGATATTCTCCCGCCAGATCTTCATTCAAGAAATCAACCAATTGCTCGCGGGTGATTTTAACCGGCTGTTGTTCATTGCTCATGATGTTTTCTTTGTTTGTTTTCGCCGTGCTGGAGCGTTTTAAAAAAATTTATAATCATTCGGAGCGAGGATTTTTGAGTTTTGGCGAGGCTTTGGCGAAGGCGCAGGTTTGAACAACCCTGTAACTGAGCCGAAACGAAGCCAAAACTCAAAAAGACCGCCCTTTCTATCCCAGATACCGAATGGGTATAAATTTTTTTAAACCGCTCTAACGCTCACAAGTTGGTCTCGTTTCCTGATAAGTCAAATGCAAATACACGGCAAGACCTCGTCGATTAGAACACTTGGTTTAAATTGGGCAATTTGCAATTCTCTTCGCCATGCTTGGCCAATATACGAACAGGCTCAAAATCTGGACGGCATCATTTTTGTGCCCGGACTGTGCCGTTACGACCGCGTTCTCAAGGTTGCCTGTGCCTTTATGACCTTCGTAAAAGAACAACCAACCAGGTATCCGCTCCCGGCGGTTTGGTTGTCCGTTCTCATCTGGATTGTCTTTTTGCCGGTTGTGCTCGTCGTCGGGACCGCTTACGTCGTCCACCGGACTTTCATGAGTCGCCAGCTGGGAGTCTCGGCCACGGCCCTGGGCCCGATGTCCACGCGGTGGATGCAACATCAACTTGGGTTAAGGCCGGATGAGGCTTGCGCAAAATTGATTAAGGTCCTGCCCAACCATTCCTACGCTGGATTGTATGCCATGGCGCTTCCCGTGCTGCTGGGCCATCGGTTGACCGGGTATGTTCCAAAAAGCCTCCGCTATCCCTATGAAGGAATTCCGCCGGTCCAGCACCAAACCCATGTACGGTCCACATTTGTTGACGGTGCGATTGAACATTATCTGCCGGGCGTCGAACAGTTCGTCGTCCTGGGCGCGGGTTTTGACACGCGGACCTTGCAGTTGCAACACAACCACGGGATTCGTTGTTTCGAGGTTGATCTGCCGAAGACCCAGCAACTCAAGCTTAAGCTGTTGCATCAATGCGGAGTCGCCACCAGCGGTGTCACCTTCGTCCCTGCCAATTTTTTGACCGACAATTGGCTGGATAATCTGGTCCAGGCCGGTTTTGATCCACGCAAACCAGCGTACTTTCTCTGGGAAGGTGTGACCTACTACTTGAGCCGCGAGGCGATGGAGGAAACCCTTCGTACCATTGCCACCGTCGCACCCGGCAGCGTCGTGGTGTTCGATTATGCCACCGATGTTGTCAACCAGATGCACCGCAAACCGCTTGGTCGTTTGCACAAAGCCATTCTAAAAGTATGCCGTGAATCCCAGACGTTCTGGATTCCAAGCGGGCCACCGGTCAAGGAAACCCTGGCCACGCTCTTGGACTCGTACGGTCTTTCGTTGCGCGAGCACTTGGGCTGGGGCCAGGAAACCAGGCGTAAACCTTTGCCGGGCGGCCTCGCGGCTGCGATCGTCAAGTGCCCGGTCCAAAACAAATGATTGCGCCCCTGGCAAAATTGATTCGCTGGCCGGGACTGCTGGTATTGGCAGCAAGCTTATGCCATGCGTCTGCGTCCGAAAGCAACAGTGTCCCAAAATCTATTCCCGATCTGCAAACGGAGATCGAATCGGTCTTGCAGGAAACCAAAACGCCGGGCGCTGCCATCGCCATCGTTTCCCGCGACCGGGTGGAATGGCTGGCTGGCATCGGTAAAGCCGATGTTGCCGCCAATCGACCGGTCACCACGAACACGCTTTTCCGCCTCGGTTCGATTTCCAAATCGGTTGTGGCGGTGGCGGCGCTCCAGTTGCAGGAGCAAGGCAAACTTAAATTGACGGACACCATGAGACAATGGTTGCCCGACGTGCCCTTTGCCAACCCGTGGGAGGCAACCAATCCGGTGCGGCTGGTCCATTTGTTGGAACACACTTCCGGCTTTGATGACATGCATTTTTGCGAATACGCGCTCGACGACCCGACGCCCATGTCTTTGAAGGACGCACTGGCCGTGAACACGGCTTCGCGCGTCTGCCGCTGGCCGCCGGGAACCCGCATGGCTTATTGTAGTTCGGGTCCCGGGGTGATGGCGGCAGTCATTGAAAAGGCATCCGGCGAGCGTTTTGAGGATTACGTGCAGGAGCACATTTTCAAACCGCTGCACATGAACACCGCCGATTATTTTTATACCCCCCGAGTGCAGCAACAGCTGGCCAGGCTGTATCATTCCGATGGCATCACGCCTTATCCCTACTGGCACATAGCGCTCCGGCCAACCGCCGCCCTCAATGCGTCCGTGAGCGACATGGCCAACTATCTCCGTTTTTATCTCCAACGCGGCAACCTCGACGGGGCTCAAGTGCTCCAACCGGCGTCAATCCAGCGCATGGAAACCACGGAAACGATGCCGTCGGCGGCCTTGGGCGATATGATCAATTACGGCTTGTCCAATTACCCGATGGTTGAAGGTCCCTATGTTTTTCGCGGGCATAATGGCGCCGTCATGGGCGGCACCACCCAAATGGCTTATCTTCCCGATCAGGGTCGCGGCTACATTGTCATGCTCAATTCAGGGAATTTTAATGCCACGTTTCAGATCGGAAAACTCCTTCGCCAGTACATCACCAGGAATTTGGTTCCACCGGCACTGCCGCCGGTGGTGCCGGTTCAAACTGAAATCAAACAACATTACGGGGGATACTATCAACTCGTCAGCCCGGACTTCCAGTGGTCTTATGGGTTGGAACGTTTGCTAAACGTGAAGAAGTTGACCTTCACCGCCGATGGACTTTCGGGCAGCACCTTTGGCTTTGCCAACGACCGGTGGGTGCCCATGTCGGAGCGGCTGTTTCGAGACCCGGATGAATCCCTGGCCACGCTGGCTTTGCTGCCGGATGCCGAGGGACAGACGTTGGTCCAATGCGGTTTCCTGACTTTCGAGAAAATTTCCGGGCTGGAATTCTGGGCGCAGACAGTCGGAATGATTTTGGTTTCGGTGCTGGTGTTAAGCGCCCTGTTTTTCGCTCCGGTTTGGATTTTTAGAAGATTGTTCAGCACGCAATATCAACCGGGGCCGTTATCCGTGCGGGCGTGGCCGCTGGTCAGCGCCGCCTTGCTGCTGACCTTTGATGCCCTGCTTGGCTGTGGATTTCGGGGAATACTCACGCACAAATATATTGACGACGTCAATTTATTAGGCGCCCCCACTTACCTGACGATCGGCATCATGCTCGCCAGCATCGCCTTTCCGGTGGCGGCGGTGATGGGACTTTACGCCGCCGTTCAAAAACGAAAAGCACCGATGAAACGCATCGTCTATTGGCACTCTGTCCTGGTTGTCCTGGCCATGATTGCGACCGCCATTTATTATGGATATTGGGGACTGATTGGTCTGCGGCTTTGGGCTTAATCCGGTCCAACCATCAAACCGTGATCGCGCCCTTGGGCCACACGGCACGCTAATTTCCCGTGCCCGGCGTCTTGGTCAGCGGCCGGTTCACGCTTTTCAAGCGTTCGCGCAGCATGTCGGCGCGGATGAGGTCGCGTTCCTCGGCGGAGAGCTTGTCGGATACCCGCTTCTGCAGATGCGCCGGCTGGGTGGTGAGAAAAAGTTCGTCCACCAACGTGCGCTCGGTGCCGGGAAATAATTCCATATCCACGCCGAGCTTCATCAACGAAAGCAGATTCATCGTTTCCTTCGACGAAATGCTGTGCGCATTCGCCAGGATGCCGTAGGCGCGGCCGATATGGTTGAACACCATCTTCGGTTTCTTTTCCAGCAGCCGTTCGCGCGCGTTCTGCTCATGCTCGATGATCTGGGCGAGGACTTTTTCCAGCCGTTCCACGATGACCGTCTCGCTTTCGCCAAGGGTCATCTGGTTGGAAACCTGAAACACATTTCCGAGCGCCTCCGTGCCTTCGCCGTAAAGCCCGCGCACGGCGAGGCCGAGCTTGTTGACGGACTGGATGATCGGATTGATCTGCTCGTCCAAGACGCAGCCGGGCAGATGCAGCATGGCGCTGACGCGGATGCCGGTCCCCAAATTGGTCGGGCACGCGGTCAGATAGCCGAGGTCGTTGTCGAAGGCGAAATCGAGTTTCTTCTCCAGCGCGGAATCGAAGCCATCAATGGCGTTCCACGCCGCGCGCAGTTGCAGGCCGGGGCGCAACGCCTGCATGCGCAGGTGGTCCTCCTCGTTGATCATCACGCAAAACGTCTCGTCGCGATTCAACACGAGGCCGCTCCCGGCGCTTTTGGCCGCGTGTTCACGGCTGATGAGGTGGCGCTCGACGAGAATCTGTTTGTCGAGCTGCGTGAAATTGTCCATCGCCTCGGCGAACGAATCGCCCATCTGCGGCAGCGCGCTGATGGCGGGCTGGATGATTTCCAGCGTCTTCACGCGGTCCGGTTTCTTGGCCCAGCCCGGAAACGGCGCATTGCGGATATTGCGCGCCAGGCGCACCCGGCTGGAGATCACGATGCGGTCGTGCGGCCCGTGCCGGTGCGTGGATTCGGCGGGCGAACAGAGAAATGAATGGATGTCTTTCATCGCGATTTGACGGCGGGTGCACCCAGGGATTTGATCTCATCGCGCAACGCCGCGGCGACCTCGTAATTTTCCTCGTCGATGGCCTTCGTGAGCTTTTTCTGAAGCTGTTTCAGGCGGTCCGAATTCTCGCGCGTGGAACGGAGCGCCTCGGGCGTTTTGCCCGCGTGCCGCGTGCCCTTGTGCATCGTCTTGAGCAGGCCGGAAAGGCCCTCGGCAAAAGTTTTGTAGCAATCCGGACAGCCCAGCCGTCCGGATTTCTTGAAGTCCGCCTGCGAAAATCCGCAGCGCGGGCATTTCAGGTCCGCCCCCGCCGCCTCCGCGATCTCCTGCGAGGCGCCGAGGCCGAGCAGCATGTCCGCCACCGCAAAGCCGGACGGGTCATTGAAGCCCTTGGCCTTGGCGCATTCCTCGCACAGGTTCAAGTTCACCAGCTTGTTTTCCGGGGTGATGTTCGTGAAGAAAACCGTGGCGGGCTTTTCTTTGCAAACAGCGCAGATTTTCTTTTCGTCCATAAAATTCGGCGGCTTGCCGCCTCCCAAAACATACATCGGCGGCGGCCAAATGCCAATAAAATGGCGGAGGTCTGAAACCGGTGGGGCGGGCGTCCCCGCGAGCCGCTTAAACCCAAGGCTCACGACGGCTCGCGAGGACGCTCGCCCCACCGGCTTCTCGGAACCAGGATACTTCTTAAAACGGCGACTGAATTGCTTGCCACCGCGCCGCCGCCGGATACAATTTCCGCCGATGAAATTTTTGATGGCCGTGTTCGTTTTCCTCATGTTCACCCTGCTGATCAGCTGGGGAATTGTGCTGCTGATGCACGGGACGCCATGGCTGCTGGTCGCCACCATGGCTTTGTTCATCGGTCTCTTCGCCAAATACGGCTGTCTTTCGTCGCACGACTGATCATTCTCCCGTCATCCTCGTAGCCGGGGATGGTTTCATTGCTGGTTTTGCGGCACGGGAAATTTCTGCTGCATGGCGCTTTCAATCTGCGACCAGGAACCGCAATTCACACTTTTCGTGCCCGCCGCTATTCCCGAGGCATAGGCCGTCGACGACGAGGTTCCCTGGACCATCCATGTTTGTCCGCCCTGCGCCACGATGCTCGTGCCCGGCAGTGCCAATGATGAAAAACTTCCGTAGTTCGCATAGGACGCCAGTTGTCCCGGCGCGCTCAAGGCCGTCACCGCATTCACACCGGGCAATGCGGCCGGATACGTCGGGGTGGCGACCGGCTGGTTGCCTGCCGCCGCGAAGATCACGACGCCCTGGGCTTCCGCCTGTTGGACGATGTCGTCCAGCACCGAGCTGTCGCCCGTGCCGCCGAGGCTCATGTTCAACACGGATGCGCCATTGTTCACCGCCGCCTGCACGCCAAGCGCCACGTTCCAGGTCGTCGTCTGGTCGCCGGAGTCGTAGATCACGACCGGCAGCACTTTTACGCCGGTGTGTCCGCCGCTGGATTGCGAGATCGCATTTAACACCGTGCTCACCATGGCCGTGCCGTGCGTGAGGCCGGTCGGCGCCGCCAGATTATTCCCAACGACCGAGACCGGCGGCATCACGAACTGGTCCAGCTGGCTGCCGAGCGATTGCACCTGCGTGTCGATCACCGCCACGATCGGTTGACATGGATCGCCGGGTTTTGAGTCGTCCAACGTCAGCTTCGGCTGGGCGGCCGTCAGATTTGCGGCCGACTGCGGCTGGGTCGGCAGATCGTAATAATAATTATAATCTACATCCTGCACATCACTGTCGCCTTTCAACTCGCCCAACGCCGCTTGCATATCGGCGTCGTTGTCGAATTGCAGGAGGTAAACCCCCAGCTTGTCATCGCGCCCGACGACCTTGGCACCGACGCGCTTGGCCAGGGCTTCGATGTCCGCGCCGGGCTTGAGCTTCACAATGAGCTGGTTCGGCACCCGTTTCGGCTTGGAAGATCTTAAGACCCTCTTCGCGAGGATCGGGTGCGTGGCATTGCCTTGCACGGTGACAAAAACGTAAAGTTCCGAAGGCCCGTTCGTTTTCGGCACAAAGGCGAAGTTCAGGTCGCCGAGCATTTTTTTCAACGCCTCGCCGCTCGGCAGGTTGGAAAACTTCACGTCCAGCGTGCGCGCCGCCTCCGGTTCGACAAAGATGTGCCAGCCGGTCTGGTGCGCGATGACTTCCAGC
>DATHOG010000058.1:0-13505 GCA_035485115.1 Candidatus Sulfotelmatobacter sp.
CGCGTAATTCGTCGCTATAACGCTGTTACAGACCATCGAATTTGTCGAACTTCCATACACGCCACCGCCATACATGCTGAAATTGCCTGAGGCGGAGCCGGCACGCGTCGCCCCATTCATAATGGTAAAGCCGCTGACGACGACCCCATTGGTCATCCACAAACATCGGACTGCACCGGGACCGTTGGTTGAAACAGGATCCCATGCGCCTTGGATCGTCGTCCCGCTCGCTCCGTTGACACTTTGCACGAGGATTGGTTTGTTCACCGAAACTCGGTTGGTGATCACACCATCCATTGAGATACCCCCGCTGGCATAAAGTCCGTTGGTCACCAAAACTACATCTCCCGCCGAGGCCGGAGTGATCGCATCCTGGATATCGGTTGCTGCGGTAGCCCAAGTGGAATAAGGCGCCACCGGATTTTTGCCCGCGGCATTCACACAATGCACCACCAGCGTGGCCAGTGAACTGGTGACCACGCCGAAGGCATTACTGGCCACGACTTGATAGTTGCCGGCATCAGTGAAATTCACGCCCGTGGCGGTCAATTTTGTCGTTTGCGTTCCGCTGAAATGCCCGTTGTCCGTCAGCGGTGAGCCGTTTTCAAGCCAGTAAAAGTTGCATGGCGAAGCGCCGCCGAAGGAAAAACCGCCGACGGTAAATCCGACCGGATCACCGGCCAGTGTGATTTTCGGCGTGCTGACCAGCGGCGCTGGTGTCCATTCCGCACAACCGACGGACGGCGGATTTGACCACATATTCCCGAAAATGTCCGTTCCCGCGCCCGCAATGTTCACTCCCGCACCGATACAAGGCGAGTTGGTTGCCAGATGCACGCCATCGGCAAATAAACCGGGCGCGGTTGTGAAGTTACCCGTTCCGGACAATGCCGGGGTCGTGCAACAATGCGAAAATGCACTGCTATTGACTGAATAATTTCCAAATATGATGCTGTTGTAGTAAACGATGCAGTTGGTCATGGCATACGGCAAATAAACACCGTATGTGGCATTGCTCACGATGGTGCAATTATTCAGCACTGAATAACTGGAAGCACCGGAACTACCAACGCCAAGATTGCTGCATATGAGACTGCCGCTGATTGTGCCTTGATAAATACCGGCTCCAAATTCGCTGGACTGGTTGGATACGATCACACAATTTCGGACAAACGCATTGGTCGAGGCGCACCATATGCCACCGCCGCTTCGCAGGCTGTACATATCGCCGGAATTCAGCGTCGCGCCCCACATCAAGGTGAAACCACCAAGTGAAGCGCCGTTGGTCAGCCACGCGCAACGAACGGCGTTGACACCATTCGTCGGCCCCGCGCCCAAAATCGTGGTCACAAACGGCCCGTTGACACTTTGCACCGTGATGGCATTCGTCAACGCCACGCGATTGGTCAGGGTGCCGGTCACTGCTAGGCCGCCAAATGCATAAACGCCGTTGGTGACCAGCACCGTATCGCCGTTGGTCGTCACGCTGATCGCGTCCTGAATGTTCGTCGCGGCGGTGGCCCAACTGGTGTAAGGCGGAACCGGAACCCCATTGTTCGCGTTGACATAATATGTCGCAGCGTGAACAGCATTGGCCAGAAAGCTTGCGACCAACAGAAACCCGGTGATTTTCATAATCCTATTTTCCATTGATTGACATATTCCGCTAACTTCGGTCAAGGCCAAATCGTTATAGCTGCGGAGCAGCGTCCGGTAGTAGCCCATGGCGCCAGCCATGGGTCGTCGGCGAAAAACATCCAAAGCCCCGGCAGGGGCGAAAGATCGTCATTATTAAGATGGTTTCTCTCGCTCCATCCGGCACAAAAAAATGAATGCAAAAAAACACTTCCACCCTTCAATCATTTAACAATTTCACCGCTTCCACGATTCCAGTTCCTCCCGCAACCGTTCCACCGGCAGCCCCACCACATTGCTGAACGACCCGGAAATCTCTGCAACGATCAATTCACCGCGTTCCTGGATTGCATAAGCGCCGGCCTTGTCCAGCGGGTTCATTTTGGAAAGATAATTTTTTATCTGCGCCCTGGTCAGCGGATGAAACAACACATCCGTGCTGACGGCAAATATCCTTTCCCGGTGCTTCCGCAGATGGATCAGGCTCACGCCGGTCACGACCTGATGCGTTTTGCCCTGCAAGCTTAGGAGCATCTGTTCCGCATCCGCCAGGTCGCGCGGTTTGCCAAAAATTTCCCGGTCGAGAAAAACCAGAGTGTCCGCGCCGAGCACCAACGCGTCCGGATTTTTCTTCGCCACCGCGCGTGCCTTGCGATGTGCATTGAGTTGGCAGACCTCGTGCGGCGTGAGGTGTTCATGCGCCACCTCCTCCGCCTCGCTGGCGACCACCCGAAATTCCACGGCCAGCAGCGAAAGCAGTTCCGCGCGGCGCGGTGAAGTCGAGGCCAGTATGAAAGGCGGCAATGTCACATTAGAACATTAATATGATTGCTTGAAACTTCAAACCTGAAACTTGAAACTCGCAACATGCACGGACGACATCTCGATAACATCGCGCTCATCGGCTTCATGGGCGCAGGCAAGACGTCCATCGGCAAGCTCGTCGCTGAAAGCCTGCATTATGATTTCGTGGACACGGACGAACTTATCCAGTCCAGCACCGGACATTCCATCGCGGAAATCTTTGCGCGGGACGGGGAACCCGCGTTTCGCGAGCTGGAACGCGCCACCCTCCAGGAACTTTCGCACCGGAACAAAACGGTCATCTCCACCGGCGGCGGCCTGCCGGCCTTCGGCGACAATCTGGAATTTCTAAAAACTTTCGCACTCACCGTCTGCCTCTGGGCGTCCCCCGAAAAAATTTGGGAACGCGTGCGCCACCAATCGCATCGTCCCCTGCTCCACGACCCCGATCCGCAGAAGAAAATCCGCGAACTCCTCGCCCTCCGCGAGCCGTTCTACAAGCAGGCCGACGTGCTCGTGAACACCGGCCTGCGTTCGCCGCGGGAAGTCGCCCAGCAGATCGAACTCCAATATCGGCTGGCCCGGCGCGAAGGCAAATGAAGGAGCCCATCCGCCAGCAGGCCGCGCAACTCGGTTTTGACGGGTGCCGTTTCACGACCGCCAGCCCGCCGCAGACCGCAAAAAATTTTCAAGACTGGGTCGCCGGAAAAAAATTCGGCGAGATGCAATGGCTGGAACGCAACGCCGAAAAACGCATCGAACCGCAGAAAGTCCTTCCCGAAGCCAAAACCATAATCGTGCTCGCCGCCAGCTATTCGAAAGAAACTCAGCACTCCGCACTCCGCGCTCCGCATTCAGGCGTCGTCGCCCGTTACGCCCGGTTTTCCGATTATCACGATGTCCTCGGCGACAAGTTGAAGTCGCTCGCGCAATTTGTCGACACGCTGGGCGGCGGCAGCACAAAATCGCTCTGGTATGTGGATACCGGCCCGATCCTGGAACGCGATTTTGCGCAGCGCGCCGGGCTCGGCTTCGTCGGCAAACATACCAATCTCATCAGCCGGAAACTTGGCAACTGGATTTTCCTCGCGGAAATCCTGACCACGCTCGAACTTGAGCCGGATGCGCCGGAAACCAATCACTGTGGTAAATGCACCCGTTGCCTGTCCGCCTGTCCTACGAATGCCATCACTGCACCGTTTGAATTGGATGCGCGCCGCTGCATTTCCTATCTGACGATTGAATTAAAAGGTTCGATTCCGGTCGAATTTCGCCGGGCCATTGGCAACCGCATTTACGGCTGTGACGATTGCCTGGCCGTCTGTCCGTGGAACAGATTCGCCCGCGAAGGCAGCCTGATGAAACCGCACGCGCGAAAGGACCTGGCCCAGCCGGATCTGATCGGACTGCTTTCACTGGACGAGGTGCAGTTCAAATCGCGATTTAAAGACTCGCCAATCCTGCGGACAAAGCGGCGCGGATTTTTACGGAATGTGTGTGTCGCCTTGGGAAACATCGGTGATGAATCAGCCCTGCCCGCCTTGGACAAAGCGGCAAACGATGGAGAGGAATTGATCCGCGAACACGCAAGCTGGGCGATCTCGGAGATTAAATCACGTCAAAAATAGGCAGTTATTAAATCGTTCGAGCCAACGGTCGCCTACAATCCGCAAAGATGCCGGAAGCGTTCTGCGTCGGAGTGCGCCCGTCCTCGGGTGCTGCAATGGGACAAAGGCCGGAGACTCTCCAATATTTTAAGACTTGCGTGAATTGAAAGTTGCAGCGGCCGGGGACGGCCGCACTCCGGAGAGGGCCGGGGTGCTCGTTTCATCCGTAGTCGCGGACGTTAGTCCGCGCCATTTGAAAAATTAGCGCCGACTGACGTCGGCGGCTACAACCAGAGTACCATCTGGAAATGATCACTCCGGAATGCTCATCAAGCTCGGGCCTTGGATCTGCGCCGGCGTCTTGATCTCCGCGCGGATCGCCTTGATGTCATCCGCCGAGACTTCGCTCGCCTTGTTGCCCCATGAACTGCGGATGTAAGTGATTACCGCCGCCAGATCCGCATCCGGCAACGCCGCGCCCATCGCGGCCATGTTCAAACTCCATTCCTGGCCCTTGACCTTGATCGTGCCATTCAAGCCTTCCAGCGGGATGAAGCATAACCGGTGAAAACCCTTGGCATTGACAATTTCAGAACCCGCCAGCGGCGGGAACTGGCCAACCTTGCCCATCCCGTCCATACCGTGGCAGGCACCGCAAAACGTTTCGAAATTCTTTCTCCCCACGATCAGCATCTTGGCCGCATCGGAGACCGGTTGTGAATTCGCCAGTTGATCCGCCGTGCCGTACGGGGCATAAACCGTCGCATCAAACCACCCGCTGTGCTTGTCAAAGTAAACGAAACCGAAAAACGCCAGCAGCAGCGTCACGACGATGATCCACATCGGCACGGTCGAGCGCGTCGCCGTGGGTTCGGCGTTGGACAACTGGGAACTGGATTGATTTTCTTCGCTCATCTTCGTCAAGGTTTTGGCGCCGCCGGCGTGAACGGCGCTTCATACAGCGGCACGTCGGCGTGCAGGCTCAGGAGATACGCCACCAGTTGCTTCGCTTCCGGCTTGGGCACAACTTCAAACCCGTCGGCCGGCGCGGCGTCCTTCGGCAAATCCTTCAACGCATCCGGCGACGGCGCATCGCCGATTTTTTGCACGTCGAACAAAAATTTATACGACGGCATTGTGCTGGCTTGATTGATGGAACGCGGCGCATACAGATGTTGCATCAACAGACTGGAGGCCGAACGTGCGCCGATGTTCGCGAGATCAGGACCGGCGCGGAGATTGCCCAGTTGCACGGGCGCATCATAAAGGAAATCCGCCGCCACACTGCGGCGCACACCCCAGTCGTTTTTGATGTCCGGGCCGGTCGCGGAAATATGGGTCTCAGCCGTGCCGCCCTTATCGGAAATTTGTTGGGAAACTTCATCCGCCTGATCCTTGGTCAACCCGGAAAGTTTCAACGTCGAAAGCAGGTTGGTGACCGCCACTGGATTTTTTCCGGGCTTGGCCAGAACCACGTCACAAATGATGCCATCCTGGCGCATTTGCGTGGTGTGACAGGCCACGCAGCCGTTCGCGCGGTAAATTTGCTGGCCCAGCGTGGCTTCGCCCGTCCGCTGTTGCGGCCAGGTGTCGCCGGAAATCAAGACCGTCGTCTGTTTGGCCGAGCCGAGCTGGACCGCCGGCGCGACCACAAAACCGAGCCACGACAGGCTCAGCGTGACCGCGACCGCAAAGAAAACTCCAAAGCCGCTTTTCATGATTTCACCTCCGAATCAGCCAACGGCGCGGTGATTGCCGCCCATGCGGACTTGGCCAGACCAAGTTTCCATTTCATCGTCATGACGAGAATATTCAATAACAGCGACAACGAGCCGAGCAGCAGGAACAACCAGCCCGTGGTGCTGACCATCAGCGCGATTTTGCCGGCTCCGGATGCAAAGTTACTTTTGCCCTGGGCAATTCCCGCCACAGCCAATGAGATGACCAGCAGCAACACCCCGAGCACCGAGGCAAAGAATTGCAATGTCTTGAACTTTTCAAACGGCAGCGCCGTGCCCATCGTGCGCGGGATGATTTCATAGATGGCCCCCGCTAAAATCATCGTGGCAAAACCGAGGATCTGAAGTTGCGCCTGCGCGGTACCGAACCAGGTGAATTCAACGGTACGTGAAAAATCAGGGCAACCGGCCGCGACCAGCATCAGCGCCGACACCACAAACATCACGCTGCCGAATCGGATATAGCAGTAGGTGCCTCCAAAGCATTTTACATTTGCCCCCCACAAAATATTTTTCAAGATGACCGCCGTGGCCACGATCGGAACGATCATCAACAACGATGCGAACTGACTGGCAGCCGGCAGCCAGGCCGGAACCGGCGCCCCGGCAGGAATGCCCAGCCACGTTCCGAACAACAGCAGGGTCCAGAACGCGAACAACGCCCAAAAACGGCTGTGCAGCGGGCGGTTCGCAATCTTCGGCAGGAAATAAAAGGCGATGCCAAGGCCCGCCAGCGCGAGCCAGACAAAAATCAGATTGTTGGCAAACCACCAGTTGATGACGGCCTGGCCGACTCCGCGCACGGGATGATTGGTGACGATAAAAACGTTCGCGGAAGAATAAATCCACGGGAACACCAGCAACGCCGCCAGCAGGAACCAATGCGACGGATACAGCTCGCGTTCCTTGCGCAGGCCAAACGTGGCGAACGCAGAAATGGCGATAAGCACAAATGCGACGCCCAGCAACGCATCGGCGGCGCGGGGATATTCCAGCCATTGATAACCGGTGGAATGGCCGGTAAGGATGCCGACGGTCCCGACAAACACTCCCAGATGCCAGAGATGACCGGCGAGGAACACTACCAGCGGCAGTTCCAGCTTGTCCTGGCTCAAGCGCGCAAAGATCCAGAGCATCACCCCGAGCGCGGCCGGAATCACAAAGCCGTAAACGAGCAGGTCGCTTGCAGCCGCCACCGCGTGGCCGTAGGTCATGTATGGGCAACAGGAAAATTGCTCAGGCGCGTGGAACGTGAGTGACGCGAACAGTGAAAGTGCCAGACCGAGCACGAGCCAGAGCGCCGCGCCGTTGAACAGCACGAGCAGCGGCACGCGGCACGAAGCGTCAATCTTCGCGGAGCAATCTTGATTGGTATCAGCCGGGTTCATTCAAACGAAATGGGTTTCACGGCCGCCGTGGCTTTTGCGACACGCGCAGCCAGGTCAGCGCGCGCGGCGGCGGCACTGGACCAATTCTTCGCAGCCAAATCGATGGCCGTGTCAATCGGCAGGCGGACGATGCCGCGTTGCGCATCGATGACCTGCGCCGTGTACAAGGACTTGTTTTCCACCGCTTGCATGTCCGCGAGCGCCTTGTAGCGGGCCGCCGCGGGATCGGCATCGATTGCCGGCGCCTGGATTGAGAGCTTCGCGACCACGCCCGCCAACACAAACAAAACGATGGCGATGATATAACCAACCGCGGCACCGGATGAACTGCGGGATTGTTCAGGAGTCATCATTTGGCACCTCCGGCATTGGCATCGACCAGATCACTGACCACGTTCTGGCTCACACCCATCGCTTCAAGCACGTGCGGATCGCGCTGCGGATACGGCGGATGAGCGTTGAATTTGCAGATGAAAATCTTTCCAAGAATGCCGCCCATCAGCAACACGGTGCCAAGGTGCAGGATGAGCCATTTGGTGTGGTGCTGGCCGGGATGCCATGCGGGCAGGATGTTGAATGCCAGGTCCGCATAATGCATGACACCGATGAGCAGGCACACCGGAACGAGCACCTTGAAGTTGGTCTTGGTGTGGATCGGCAGCAGCGCGAAGAACGGCACGAAAAATTTGCCCACGATCAAAACCATGCTCAATATCCACCAGCCGCCCTGCTCACGCTGCAGATACCAGAAGGTTTCCTCCGGCATGTTGGCATTCCAGACCACGAAATATTGCGCAAACTCGGTATAGGCCGCGAGCAACGTGAACGCCAGCAGCAACACGCCGATAAAGTAAAAATAATTCGGCTTCAGCACTTGCGTCAAAATCCCCTGCTTCAGCATGGCCACGGCGATGACGTAGATCAACGCCAGCGCAGCCCACACGCTGCTGGCGAAGAAGTAAACGCCGTACATCGCGGAGAACCACTGGTAGGAAGTCGCCTGCATCCAGAAAACGCCGGAGAAGGTCAGCGTCAACGCCAACACCACGACACCCCAACCGGAATGGAAACGCATCTTGCGCGTGACGGCGACATCGCCGGCTTCATCCTGTTTCAAGGAAAGCGAACAAAGACGCCATGAAAAGAACCACAATATGGCAAAGAAAATCGCCGAGGTGACCCAGAAACCGGGAACGGTGAACACCGGATATTTGGCGGCAATCAAATTGTTCGTCTCCGGAGTTCCTGCACTCATCCACGCGTAAATTTTCGGTGCGAGCAACAGAACCGGTATGAACATGATTGCCAGCCACGGGAACAGCAATGACGCGATGTGTTCGCAAAAGCGGCGGATGCCCACGGACCAGCCGGCATCGGTCAGGTGATGCACCATCACCATGAACAGCGCGCCGAGCGCGATGCTGTAATAAAACATGAACGCCAGCAGCCACGAAAACGCAAATTCAACCAAGTGATTACGGCTATAACTGGCGATCAAGCCGGCCAGCGTAAACACCCCGCCAAAGAAAATCATGGCGCCGGGCAACGCGCTCTTGAACGCGGGCTGCGGCTGGTTGGATTGCGGCGAACTCATATAATCATTTCAGCGTCGCCTGCGCTTCAGGCGATAGATCGTCCTTCGTTCCCAACTGGCTCAGTTGCAGCACGCGCAAATACGCGATGACCGCCCAGCGGTCCTGCGTGGGCAGCAGCGGGCCGACCGCGCCCATTGTGTTCTTGCCGTGCGTGATCGTGTTAAAAATCTCACCGTCAGTCATGGTGACGATGCGCTTGTCGTGCAAATTCGCCACGGCGGGCATGACGCCGAGTTTTTTCACGATGCCGTTGCCGTCGGCCAGACGACCGTGGCACGGCGCGCAATAGATATCGAAACGGTTATGGCCGCGTTCGATCAATTCCCGGCTCATCGGCAGCGGATTGTCCGCTACGAAATTCGTGGTGCCGGTCTCGTGGCCCGTGTTCACCGGCGAGTCTTCAAACGGATAAACTTCGCCATTCACCGTTTCAACCGGTTGGCTGCGGGCGACCGTGCCGGCGGGCGGCAATTGCGAGCTGACGCCGTTCGCGAAAAAGCTGTTCGGTTCCTGCGGACGCAGTTTCGCCTGGCGATCCATGTCGGGGAACAGTTCTGTCGGCGGTTTGCGCGACATCTTGCCCTGCAGGCCCAGCGTGGCAAACCCGGCGACACCGATGCCGAGACCGACCAGCATTATGGAAACGATGATGCGGGTCATTCCTGGTCCTCCACGATTTCGACGTTTTGGGCGCCGAGCGATTCCAAAAATTTCTTCGTGCCATCCGGGCAAAATTTTCCGTCGTTCGCACCGACCACGATGATGAACTTGTCGCAGGTAACGCCTTCAAAGCGTTTCTTGGCAAACAGCGGATTATGCAGGCGCGGGAGCTGGTTGATGCCCAGCATGCCGAGCAGCGCACCGAACGCGCCACCCATGATCATCATGATGTAGGAAGGCACAAAGGTCATCGGCGGACTGAACAGCGGTTTGCCGCCGACCATGATCGGATATTCGAATGCGTTCGTGAACCAGACCAAAAACGCGACGTTCAAAAACATGAACGCGCCGCCGGCGAGCGCCACCCAGCCGACGTGCGAATTTTTATAACCCATGACCTTGTCAAGGCCATGGATCGGGAGCGGTGTGAATGGCTCCCACTTGGCATAACCATTGGCGCGGAGTTTCTCGGCGGCACGCAACAGGTCGCCGGGCGTGCTGAATTCCGCCATGAGGCCGTAAACTTTGCTGCTCATCAATGGCCTCCTTTCTGGGCACCGCCGAGCGGATGATGCGGGTCGCCCTGCGGCGTCGCGCCTTTCACTTCCGAAATCGCGATCACCGGCAGGAATTTGACGAACAAAAGGTAGAGCATGAAAAACGCGCCGAGCGTGCCGATGTAAAGGCCGATGTCCCAGATAGTCGGGTGGTATAGACCCCAATTCGCCGGCAGAAAATCCTGGTTCGTCGAACCCACGACGATGACCATGCGCTCGCTCCACATGCCGAAGTTGATGGCCACGCCGATGAAAAACAAAACAGTCATGTTCGCGCGGATTTTTTTGATCCACAACAGTTGGGTTGTCAGCACGTTGATGAGCATCATCATCCAGCCGAAAAAGGCATAGTTGTGACCGAAGAAACGATGGCCGAACACCCAGCGTTCATACGGGTCGCCGCTGTACCACGCGATGAAGAATTCCATCAGGTAGATGTAATTGATGATGAGCCCGCTCACCAAGCAGAGCTTGGCGACCTTGTCGATGTGGTTCTTCGTGATGACTTCCTCCAGCTTGCAAAGTTTGCGCAGCGAGGTGAGCAGGCAGAGCATCATGCCGAAGCCGCAAAACACGGCGCCGATGACGAAGTACAACGGGAATATCGTTGCGTGCCAGCCCGCGATCTGCGCGGTACAGAAGTCGAGACCGACGATGGAACTGACCGTGAATACCAGCAACGTGCAGAGGCCGCAAAGCACCACGTAGGCCTTTTCATAATTATGCCATTGCCATGCCGAACCGGTCCAACCCATCGCCAAAATGCTGAAGATGGTCTTTCTCACGCGGGTTTTGGAACGGTCGCGCAACACGGCAAAATCCGGGATCATGCCCATGAAGAAAAACAGCGACGACACCATCAAATAGGTGTTCACCGCGAACACGTCCCACATCAACGGCGATTTGAACTGCGGCCAGTTGCCGTTGGAGGTCGGCACCGGGAACATGAACCAGTCAAACCACGCGCGGCCGACGTGGATCGCCGGATACAGGCCGGCCATCATCACGGAGAAGACCGTCATCGCCTCGGCCATGCGGCCGATGGTGGTGCGCCAATGCTGGCGGGTCAAAAAGAGCATCGCTGAAATCAACGTCCCGGCGTGCGCGACACCGACCCACCAGATGAAATTCACGATGTCCCAACCCCACATGTTCGGGTGGTTGTTGCCCCAGACACCGACGCCGGTGAAAACCTGGTAAAATAAACAAACCGGAAAAATGACCGTGGCCGCGAACGCCGCCGGCACGAATGCGATCTTCCACCACACCGGCACCTTTGCCTCGGCAAACGCGGACAATTTATCCGTGAGCCAGCTTAGTCCCTGATTCCCCTCAACGACCGGCGCGCGCCGCAGTTCCGCCGGCGGGGCCAGCTTCTTCAATTCTTCGATGTTCGCGATTTCAGACATTCGTCGTTAAGATTTTTTCGTCGTGAGCAGCGAGTCTTCGTATTCCTCGGTGCTGAACGGCGCGTGCGCGTCGGGCATGGCCGGGTTCGGATTGCGGACGCGCGCCAGATACGTCGTGCGCGGCTTGGTCAGCAAATCACCCAGCACGGAATAATTCAGCGGCGACAATTTTAATTTCGAGACCGAGCTGCCGGCATCGCTGATGTCGCCGAACACGATCGCGCCCGCGGGGCACGCCTGCTGGCAGGCGGTCTTGGGAACGGTTCCCGCCGCCTCGGTCAACCGCACATTGTCCGTCGCGCCGGCCTTCACCTTTTGCGCGATCTTCGCGTGCTCGATGCGCTGGGTGCAATAGGTGCATTTTTCCATGACGCCGCGCATACGCACCGTTACGTCCGGATTCTTTGAAAGCTTGATCAGATCCCATTCGTCTTCCGTGCGCATGCCGGAATTTGGGTCGTTCCACCAACGCAGCAGGTCCCATTTTTTCTTGCCGTTTTCTTCCGTCGCGTGCGTGAGCGTCGTCGGATAAAACGGGCCTTTCAAATCTTCCAGCGGACGCTTGTTGAAATCGAGGAAATTGAAGCGGCGGACCTTGTACGGGCAGTTGTTCGAACAATAGCGCGTACCGATGCAACGGTTGTACGCCATCACGTTCAAGCCTTCCTGGTCGTGGACGGTTGCGGCGACGGGGCAGACGTTTTCGCACGGCGCGTTTTCACACTGCTGGCAAAGCATCGGCTGGTTCACCGCCTGCACGTCGTCGATCCACTCCTCAAATTGCTGCGCATCATCGCGCTGGTTCATGTCCGCGTTCCAGTCAAACCGGCTGGGGTTATGTTTGCGCTTCGGATCGGTCGTGAAATAACGGTCGATGCGCATCCAGTGCATCTCGCGGCCGCGCAACACCTGGTCTTTGCCAACGATCGGGATGTTGTTTTCGCTCTGGCACGCCAACACGCAGGTGCCGCAGCCAACGCACGAATTCAAATCCACCGTCATGCCCCACTGATGCAACGCAGTCTTTTTCGCCTCATCGAGCGGGTTCGGGTAAAGCGACTGCACGATGGGCGGCTCGACACCGTGGAATTTTTCCTCGCCGATATTTTCATTCTTGTCCGTAGCCTCAAGCGCATCGGCCAAATCAAATTCGCGCACCGCTGGACGGCCTTCCATGCTCCAATGATGTTGCGTGCAGGCGAGAATATGGGTCTCGCCGGTCTTTTTCAGCGTCGCGCCGGTCTCAATATATTTGCCGGAGAAAATCTTGTACGCGTTAAAACCAACGCCCGTACCCACGCGACCGGCCATTTCGCGACCGTAACCGAGCGCAAGTCCAAGCGAATAATCCGCCATGCCCGGCTGCACCCAGATCGGGCCCTGGACCGTCTTGCCATTCAACGAAATCTCCACCATGTCACCGTTCGCCACGCCGAGTTCCTTCGCCGTCTTGCGGCTGAGGAGCACTGCATTATCCCAGGTCATCTTGGTGATGGGTTCGGGCAATTCCTGCATCCAGCCGTTGTTCGCGTAACGGCCGTCGTCGACCTTCGCATCGCGGAAGAAAACGACTTCAAGACTGGAAGCGGACGGTGCCGGTTTTGCAGCGGCAGAAATAAGCTGGTTCAAAGCATTGGTATCTTGAACCATGCGCACATCCGAAATTGATTGCGCCGTGTTGGCCACGAACCCATTGAACAGATTCTTCTTCCAGGTTTCTTCCGAACCGCCAAAGGTTGTGCGAACGATGTCATGCGGATTGGTCTGCGATTCACCGGCCAGGCGCGCGAGAAATTCCAGGTCCGAAATTCCACCGAACAACGGTTGAATCAATGGCTGAATTGGAACCAATGTTCCGTCGCTTGTCAGCGCGTCGCCCCAGGATTCCAGATAATGCGTCGCCGGAAAATTCCAGTTCGCCTTCGTAGAGCTTTCATCTTCGTAATAGCCCATGCGAACCAAAGTTTTTGCGTTTACGGGCAGGCTGGAATTGTAAACCGGATTGCCGCCAAGAATTACCAGCGTGTCCAACGTGTTCAACTCTTTCACATCCAACGCAGGGTTTTCCTGCGCCGGAATCAACAACACGGTATTGCCGACAGAGTCTAGCG
>DATHOG010000059.1:0-3341 GCA_035485115.1 Candidatus Sulfotelmatobacter sp.
ATGAGTTCGTCAATGGCCTCCCAGCGGTTCGTCGCTTTGAGCTCGGGGACGATTTGCTCACGGCCCAAAATGTCGGCTAAATCCATATCGTGACAGAAGTACAACCCATCACACGGAAATTTCAAGACTGAATTGCTAACATTTTTTTCACTAGATGACGCGTTGCAGCCATTGGAAGACCATGCCGGTGCTTTCGCCCCACCAGCCGAGCGAGTTGAAGATGCCAACTTTGGCGGTGAGCAGAGGGATGCCAAACAGCAGTACCAGCACATTGCCGAGGAAGATCACCACGGCGGAAAACAGGTAGCCTTGTGACGTGATGTCCGACTGTTGCGTCTGCAAAACGTGAAAGGTCAGGCTGACGTGAAAGGCATACGCCGCGCCGACAACCAGATAAAAATAAACGAGGTAGCCGTGCCAGTTCCAGATTAGATGTCCGATCGCAAACACCAGGATGACGATGACGGCGTAGAGCGGAAAAAAATACGGAGCGAGCGCGATGACAAAATTGGTCTTGGAAATGTGGACGTGCCCGCCCTTGGACGTGACCTTCATTTTTTTGACCTGGCCGCCGAAGAGCCACACCCACAGCGCGTGGGTCAGCTCGTGGCCGAGGACGTAAATCCACATCGGCTTGGGCAACATCAGAAAAATCACCACCCAACACGCCGCGCCCGCGAGCAGCGGAATCCAGACGGTGTCCGCGCCGTAGGTCGAGCGCAGCACGAGCCATAACGCCCGCGCCGCGCCAATGCAGGCCGGCAACAGCAGGATGGCGATGATGAGTTTGATCCACTTCGGCACGGGCAAAGTTTATCCGCAGATTTCGCAGATTCCATAGATTTTAAGAAGCAGAACGGCTTTAGAGAATTTGACCGTTTCTGGTTGATAGAAATCCAAAGCGCCAGAGGACTGGCGCACTCCAAGACGCTTCGCGAAATTCGGGAACTGTCGTCAGCGCGCCAGCGTCTTGGACTGCGGTAGTCTTCTACCGCTTTTCATCCGCGAGCCAGCGAATGCTCAAAAAATCCGCGTGCGGCGGCGGAGTCCGCAGGATTAACTTGAAACTGAAAACAGAAAACTTGAAACTTTCCTGGTGACACAAAACGAAGTCCTGCAAATTTTTCGCGACAGCGGCGCATTGCTCGAAGGCCATTTCATCCTGC
Organism: Candidatus Sulfotelmatobacter sp.; assembly: GCA_035485115.1. GTDB lineage: Bacteria > Verrucomicrobiota > Verrucomicrobiia > Limisphaerales > UBA11358 > UBA11358. The sequence continues at coordinate 1,167 of DATHOG010000059.1, forward strand.
GCAGCGGGTTGCACAGCCGCCAGTTTTTTCAATGCGCGCTCGCACTCCAGCAGATGCCCGCCGTGGAAAAGCTTGGCGCGGCGCTGGCCGCCAAGGTGAAGTCACTCGGCGCGGTCACGGTGGTGGCGCCGGCGATGGGCGGGCTGGTGATCGGTCAGGAAGTGGCGCGGCAACTCGGCGTGCGGTTCATTTTTGTCGAAAAGGAGGAGGGGAAGCTCGTCCTGCGCCGCGGGTTCAAGATCGCCGCCGGTGAAAAAATTCTCGTGGTGGAGGACGTGGTGACCAAGGGCGGCCGGGCGCAGGAGGCCATGGACATCGTGCGGGCGCACGGCGGCAACGTCGTCGGCCTGGCGATGGTGGTGGACCGGTCGAACGGCCAGACGCAGCTCGGCGTGCCGCAGTTCAGCCTGATCGCGTTACACGTCGAGACGTTTGACCCGAACAACCTTCCCGCCGACCTGCAAAAAACTCCCGCGGTGAAGCCGGGGAGCAAGTGATTACGGAGCGCGGCATTTATGCCGCTTCAATGTGGCCTTGCAAAGACGTGTTGAAGCGGGCTGAAGCCCGCGCTCCCGCGAAAAATCTTCAATAGCAGCAGAGTGCCATCAATAAGTTTGCGGGGTGTTGGCCTTCGGGCTGTTGATGTCCGCAGTCAACGGGCGGATCTTGATGTTGCGGAACGCGACCGAGCCGTGGTCACCTTGCAAACCGATAAATCCGCTGTCGGACTTGGCGAAGAAGGGCATCTTGCCGAACTTGCTCTTGGCGACGCGTTCTTTGAAGTCGTCGCTGCCGAGGACGTACTCAAAATATTTCACGCCGTTGATCTCGTGGATGCACTTGGCCGGGCTGATGACCAACCGGACGTGATTCCATTCGCCCACGGGTTTGGTGGCGTCGAGGGTTTTGCCGGTGGCCGGATCAATCGGCGGCTGATAGAGCGCGTAGAGCCAGCCGCAACGGATTTTGTCCACGGCCGCGACGTTGTCTTCCAACTGGAATTCCGGCCCGGTGGACCAGATGCGCGGGCCGTCGTCGGTGACGTGATACATGATGCCGCTGTTGCCGGCCACGGAGATATTGTAATCCAGTTGCAACTCGAACCAGTCGAACGTGTTCGAGGTGACGATGTCACCGGCTTCGTGCGGGTTCACGCAGACGAGCGTGTCATTCGTGACCTGCCAGCCGGGGCGCACACCATCCGCCTTGAAATTATGCCAGCCGTTGAAAGTCTGGCCATCAAAGAGCAACTGCCAGCCGTCGGCCTGTTCGGCGGCAGTCAGGGTATTGACTTTCCCGGCGGCGCAGCAGGAACCGTTGTGCGTGGCACAACCAGTGGCCACGAGCAGGAGAGCGGAAGTGAAAGCGTAAATGAATTTCATGGTGGGCGACAGAATGGGAAAAACTTCCGGCTTTGGCAATCGCTAGTTGAAACCGAAAGCGGGTATTAGCGCCGGAGGCGCGGAAGATAATAGCCCACGGCGACAGCCGTGGGGCCAAGCGTGGTTTTGTTTAAGCTCCGGCAGGAGCGACAGAACCATTCACCTAAGAAGCTATTCTCTGTCGCCCCCTTCGAGGGCTAATTTTATTTGATCATTTAACCCACGGCTGTCGCCGTGGGCTATTTTCTTTCGCCGCTCTGCGGCTAAACGGCAGCATGGCAGTCGCGTCAGCGTCTTGGACTGCGCCAGTCTTCTGGCGCTTTTCCCACGCTAGCCACGCGATGCCAAAGCGGCAGAGGACTGCCGCAGTCCAAAACCTCGCGGAATCTCGGATGCCGCGTGAGCACTCACATCAAAATTCACTGCGTCAAGATACCCCGATTAGGACTGCACAACTGTGCCAAAATGCGCTTTTGGCACAGTTTTTACCTGTCTCGCGGTTTGGATTTTTGATCGTTTTCGCCTTTGTTTATAAATGAATTGTGACTGTTTCGCGAAATGGCACAGTTCGGCATCATTTCTGCACTGTAGGTGCCAAGAGACTTTGTAATTTAACCAATAACCAATTCATTTTTATGGCAAAAGTATTAGGCATTGACCTCGGCACAACGAATTCCTGCATGGCCGTCATGGAAGGCGGCGAACCGCTCGTGATCGAAAATTCCGAAGGCAAGCGCACCACGCCGTCCGTCGTGGCGTTCACCAAATCCGGCGAACGCGTCGTCGGCGACGC
>DATHOG010000060.1:0-5084 GCA_035485115.1 Candidatus Sulfotelmatobacter sp.
AGACCCTCGCCGACCTGGAAAAACCCGGCTCCCGCAACCTCATCCGCACCGAATTGTTAAACGGCTTCAACAACATTCTCGGCGACAATTCTGTTTCCGAAATCTACATCACTGAATTCGGCATCCAGTAAATTTTCATGGACCCCGCCGAGATAGCCGATGCGTCCGTTGAAGTGTTCACCCTGAAAGGTGTGCGCGAATCGCGCCGTGCCGGCTCCATCCGGCCCCATGATTTCCGCCAATCCGGCTTTCTCGCCGCCAGCGAACTGCGGCGCATCCGGCAGCGTCATGAACAATTCATCCGCTCCCTTGCCGCGCGCATGGCGATGTTTCTGCGGTTGGAATGCAACCTGCAACTTTCCAAGGTCCAGATCATCAGCTACCAGAAATTCATCGAGTCCATCGCCAATCCCGCGCATATCACCCTGTTCAAAACCGAGCCGCTCAAGGGCGTAAGCCTGCTGGTCACACCGCCGAAGCTGGCCCTCCAATTCTGTGACCGCCTGCTCGGCGGTCCGGCGCAGATGCCGGAGGAAAACCGCGACCTCTCCGACATTGAAACCGCCATATCCGACCAGGTCGCCACTTTGATCATCAGCGAGTGGTGCGGTCACTGGCCGGAGATGCGCGACCTGCACGCGCAACTGGTCGGTCACGAAAACAACAGTAAATTTCTCCAGACCTCGCCGCCGGATGCCTCGATGCTCATCATTTCCGTCGAGTCCGCCGTCGCCGAGCAAAAAGAAAATTTTCACATCGTTTTTCCTTACGCCACCGTTGAACCGCTCATGCGGCGGCTCATTCCGGCGATGCCCGAGACCGAGGCATCACCACAGCTCCCGGCGAAGGCCCAATGGAATGCCGGGTTCGATTCCGTCAACGTCCCTTTGACCGTCGAGTGGCAGGGCCTGAAGCTTTCCGCCGGCGAAATCACCCGGCTGAAACCCGGCGATACGCTCGCGCTGGATCCCTCCTGCGCCGCGCAGGTCGTGGTCCGGCTCGGCAACGTCCAGAAATTTTTCGGCCGCCCCGGCACCAGCGACGGCAAATGGGCCGTGCAACTTACCAGCGCAATTTCCCAATGAACACCGCCCTTGAAAATCCTTCGAATCTCAGCCTCGTGCTGGATGTGCCGGTCAGCCTTACCATTGAGCTTGGCGGCTGCAAGCTGCCCATGCGCGAAGTCCTCGCGCTCAACGTCGGCTCCGTCGTGCAGCTCGACAAGGCCGCCGACGCGCCGGTCGAGATGAGCGTGAATGGCAAGCTCATCGCCCGCGGCGAGGTCGTCGTCATTGAGGAACGCTACGGTGTGAAGATCACCGAGGTCATCGGCGCGGCGAATTAAAAAGCAGATATCGGGAATGCACGATGAAAAAATTTCAAAAAATCTTCGCCGCAATTATTGCTGCCTTCTGCCTTCCGCCTTCCGTCTTCGCCGGGGAAACGAATTCAGTTCCCATTTCCCAAACGCTGCCTGACGCCGGCGTTTCGCTCGTGCGCGTCATCGGTTCGCTCGCGCTCGTGATCGGATTGTTTCTCGCCGGCGCATGGCTCTTCAAAAACTGGCGGCGGATTTCAATGCCGAATTCCAAACAACCGAAGCTGAACATTTTTGAAACACGTTCCCTGGGCGCCCGCCAGTCCGTTTTTGTTGTCGGCTACGAAAAGCAACGTTTTCTGGTTGCCGCTTCGCCAGCCGGCGTGAATTTGATCACCCACCTGCCGGACGCCGCTGAAGAGGAAACCGCGGCGGCTGAAAAAACTTCCGGACCGATGCCGTTCGCGCAGGCATTGGCGCAGGTGCTTAAGAAAAAATGAAACGATTTTTTCAAATCCTGGCGCTGGTTCTCGTTTTCGCGTTTTCCGCCCGTGCGCAGACTAACACGGCCACGACCCTCGGGCCGCTTTCCATTTCGCTCACGCCCAACAATGGCGCGCCGGATGTGGATTCCGGCATCAAGATCCTTTTCATCATCACCCTGTTGTCCCTGGCGCCTTCCCTGCTGCTATTGATGACGTGTTTCACCCGCATCGCCATCGTGCTCGGTTTCGTGCGTTCCGCGCTGCAACTCCAAGGCGCGCCGGCCAACCAGATCATCATCGGCTTGTCGCTCTTCATCACCTATTTCGTGATGGCCCCGGTGTGGGATAACATCAATCGCGAGGCGCTCGCGCCGTATCAGGCGAAACAGATCACCAGCGAGGTGGCCCTCGATCGCGCCAGCAAGCAGATCAGTGCGTTCATGCTCAAGCAGACCCGGCCAAAAGACCTGGAACTGTTCGTTTCGATGGCAAAATTGCCGCCGACCAAGGTGGAAGACCTGCCCCTGCGCGTCGTGACGCCGGCGTTCATCATCAGTGAATTGCGCACCGCGTTCCAGATGGGTTTCCTGATTTATGTGCCCTTCATCCTCATCGATATCGTCGTCGCCACCGTGCTGATGAGCATGGGCATGATGATGATGCCGCCGGCAACGCTTTCAATGCCGTTGAAGCTTTTGCTGTTCGTGCTCGTGGACGGCTGGACGCTCGTGGTGCAATCGCTCGTACGCAGCTTCGGGATGTGAACCATGAACGCCACCCGCCCCAAAACTGAAACGGAACCGGGGGCAAAATACCTTTCGCGCCCCAAAACAAAACGCTCCTGGACCAGTGCCGTTGCCAAAACCTTGCCCATCCGGTTTGACTGGTGGCTGAAAATTTATGAACCCCGAATTCGCCATTGATTTATTGAAGACGATGATCATCCAGGCGTTGACCATCGCTGCGCCAATCCTTTTGACCGCGATGGTGATCGGCCTCGCCATAAGTTTGTTCCAGGCCGTGACCACGATCCACGAGCAGACGCTGGCCTTTGTACCCAAGGCCCTCGCGGTCATCGCCGTCATGTTGTTGCTGCTGCCGTGGATTGTGCGGACGCTCATGGAATTCACCGTCGCCGTCATCCAGAAGATGCCGGAAATGGTCCAGTGAGATGGAATTTGAATTTTACAACTGGATGCTGGTTTTCGTTCGCGTCAGTGCCTTCCTGCTGGCGCTGCCCTTTTTTTCAGCGGTGAACTTTCCCGCCATGTTGCGCGTGGCGCTCGCCGCGGTCGCGGCAATTTTGCTCGCGCCGCAATTGCCGCCGCTTTCGCTCGGCCACCTCGATGTGTTTTCCTGGGTTGGACTTTTCTTCCGTGAGATCAGCATCGGGCTTTTGCTCGGCTTTGTCGGGCGCACGGTTTTTTACGCGGCCGATATCGCCGGCAACATAGTTTCCAACGAACTGGGGCTGAACATGGGCCAGATTCTCGACCCCGCCACCCACCAGTCCGAACAATTGCCGGGCACCATTCTGTTTCTCCTGACCACGGTCACGATGCTCACCCTGGATTTGCACCATGGAATGCTGATGGGCTTTGCCAAAACCTTTGAAGTGCTGCCGGTCGGCGGCGGACAATTAAGCACCTCTTTATTTGAAGCCGTCATCGAACGGAGCTCGACGATTTTCGTCACCGCCCTGCAGATTTCCGCGCCGGTCATTGCGGTTTCATTCGTCGTCACCTTGTTTTTTGCCGTCATGAGCCGGGCCGTGCCGCAAATGAATGTTTTCGGTGAAAGTTTCGGCTTCCGGATCGCCGCCGGGCTGGTCGTCTTCGGTTTCACCCTGCAAATTTCCGCGCAATATGTCGCGAATTATCTTAATCGTTTGCCGGAGGATTTGATGTCATTCGGCCACCTGATCGAAGGTAAATAATATGGCCGAGCAAACCGGCGAAAAGACGGAGCAACCGACGCAGCGAAGGCTGGAGGACGCGATTAAACGCGGCCAGACACCGCATAGCGCCGAGGTGCAGACGGTCTTCGTCATGCTCGGCGCGGTCGCCGCCCTGACGTTTAGCGGCCGTGAGTCGTGGCAAATGCTGGTGAACTCCGCGGTACAGGCTTTCAGCCATCTGCATACGGCTGAGATTACTGCCAATTCACTGCAGAGCGATGGTGTCATCGGCGTGCTGACCATATTGAAAATCGCCGGTCCGCTTGTGCTCGCCACGATGATTTGCGGCCTCATCGCCGGGGCGATTCAAAACCGCTTTCAAACCGCGCCGGACGCCATCTCGCCTGACTGGAGCCGCGTCAATCCGGTCCAGGGGTTTCAACGGCTTTTTTCGAATCGCACCGTCGTTCCAACGTTGATCGGTTTTTTCAAATTTGCCTTTGTTATCGCACTGATCTATTCGGAATTGAAAAAAGTTTTGCTCGACCCGGTTTTTACCACGGTGGTAAGCGTCGGCCGGCTGGCGGAATTTCTCGGCGAAACTGCATTGGGAATCCTGTCACGCGTCTGTCTTGCACTGGTGGTCATTGCAGTGGCGGATTACGGCTATCAATTCTGGCGCACCGGCCGCGATTTGATGATGACCAAGGACGAGTTGAAGGAGGAAACAAAAAACACGGAAGGCAACCAGCAGGTCAAGTCCGCGCGCCGCCGCCGCCGTTCCGTGAGCAAGGCGAAGCAACTCGCCGAAGTCGCCAAGGCCGACGTCATCGTGACCAACCCCACGCGCATCGCCATTGCGCTCCGCTACGACCGTAAGACGATGAAAGCACCCAAGGTTGTCGCCAAAGGCATCCGGTTGAATGCGGCACGCATCCGCGAAATAGCCGCGCAACACCAGGTTCCCTTGATTGAAAACAAACCGCTGGCGCAGATGCTTTTCAAACACGCCCGGGTCAATTCGGAGATTCCCGCCAATCTTTTCGCCGCCGTGGCCGAAATCCTCGCCTGGGTTTATCGTACCAACCGCTACCGGTATTTCTCCGAACGCAATCAGGTGTGAGATTTGGTGCAAACCATGACTATGTTTGACCAAGCTCATCCTCATCCTCGTCCTCATCGTCATCCTCGATTTTACTTGGATTTAGCCGGATCAGGTCGGATTTTTGGGTTTATTTGGCTTAAAATTGGGTTCGTTTTTTTGGACACTTATGCACTTTCATTGGCTTTTCTGCGGAAAAATTGGGTTCGTTTCCACTACTGTCCGGTTAAGTTTTTTCTGACTGTGGTTTGGGCCATATAAAACCTGCGGATTTCTGCTGGC
>DATHOG010000061.1:0-18498 GCA_035485115.1 Candidatus Sulfotelmatobacter sp.
AATCACGCGGGCAGGCACCCTTAAAGGAACCTCGCCAAATTGAAATCGAAAAAAAGCCCGCCAGCAGAAATCCGCAGGTTTTATATGGCCCAAACCACAGTCAGAAAAAACTTAACCGGACAGTAGTGGAAACGAACCCAAATTTTCCGCAAAAAAACCAATGAAAGTGCATAAGTGTCCAAAAAAACGAACCCAATTTAAAGCCACCGGCGAGGCCGGTCTCGCGATTCAGAGCGGGTTTTAACCACAAAGGCACGGAGATACTGAGGTCCTTCCGGATGGGTCCGAGCCGGCTTGCAACCTTTTGCCGGGAATCGTACCAAATCAGGCCGAATCAAGGTAAATCAAGGTAAAAAATGAGGATGACGATGAGGACGAGGATGAGAATGATTCCCCGAATCCAACCAAATCCGACCTGATGAGCAGTCGAGGACGAGGACGAGGGGGGGCGGTTGCGGCGGGCTTGTGCGGGTGAAACGGGGCGGCTACCCTTGTGGGCGGCGCTCCCGTAGCTCAAATGGATAGAGCAGCGGTTTCCTAAACATTTTCAAGGGCTTTATTTGAGCTTTTATTTTCATTGCCTATCATTGATTTGCATTGATTTTAAAGGTGATTGCTGAGATTTGTCCCTTCAACTGCATCGCGCCAGTTTTTGCTATAATTGGCCCTGATTTACTCTAAAAACTCAATATAGTATCAGATGCGGTATCAGATTTGAAATGCAGGAAACGGTTGAAAAATCAGGAAAAAGTGGTGCTCCCGCCCGGAATCGAACCGGGATTTGCCATTTAGGAAACGGCCGCTCTGATCCATTTGAGCTACGGGAGCATGATGGCTAATTGAACAATAACGACGTTTGTCTCATCAGACAAGCTCTGGTCAATCAGCTCTTCATCATGGCACGGTAAAGCGTTGCATTGATCGATTTTTGAGCCACCGTTTGCCATCGTTTTCTGGTTCGGCGATCAACTTCATTGTGGCCAAATTGAATTGCCAGCATCCATCGCCTAAGCAAGCTTATCTACTTCAAACGCATCGTATGCTCTAGACATCTGTTCCAAAAAAATTTTGAGAATATGGGTGACTAGAAAAATCCCTGCTTCAAAATGCACTGGCCGCACAGTTCAACCGGGCAAGGTCAGGTGCGTATAAGGGGGGCAATGCAAGTTTGGTTTCGTACTCCCTGTTTTTATGTGCCTAACCCGATAATACTCTTTTATGATATTTGGCGCATAAATGCGTTTTATGCGTTAAAGCCGATATTGACTTTTTATCGGTTTTAACGCATATTATAGCGATGAACAATCTTGCGCGTGACCCGAAGCAAATTGGCAATGTGATCCGTCGTGCCCGTAAAAGCCAGCAACTAAGTCAAAAGGATTTAGGGGCAAAAGCAGGTTTGCGTCAGGAAACAATTTCCTTAATTGAAAATGGTAATTCCTCGGCTACCATCGAAACACTTCTCAACATTCTTGCAACTCTTGATCTTGAATTCCAGATTGCAACCCGTTCTAAAGGAGAACGAAACATAGGAAGTGATCTCTAATGCCTCGCCAACGTCAACATATACCCTTAAAGGTTTTTTTAGATAACCGACTTGTCGGACATCTCTTGAAAGATTCGAATGGAGCAATTTATTTCCAATATGATAAAAGCTGGCTTGTATTGGGAGATGCCACTCCTGTTTCGCTTTCACTTCCGTTACGAGAAGATCCATATAAAGGCGATCCGGTTATTGCTGTTTTTGAAAATTTGTTGCCAGATTCCGACAAGTTGAGACAACGTATCGCAGCAAAAGTTGGGGCGAGAGGAATCGACGCGTATAGCCTTTTGTCTAAAATTGGCCGAGATTGTGTCGGTGCGTTGCAATTTGTTCCTAATGACGAAGAAATAGCTCAAGAGTCTACCATTGATGGTCAGGAAATTAGTGATGAAGCTATTGAGGTTTTGCTAAACAATCTTGTCCGAGCACCATTGGGGCTTGAACAAGATCAGGATTTTCGCATTTCCGTCGCCGGCGCACAGGAAAAAACTTCACTACTGTTGCATAACGGAATATGGTGGAAACCGCACGGGACCACACCAACAACCCATATTTTAAAAACGCAAATAGGAACTTTGCAAAACGGTCTTGATCTTTCCAATAGTGTAGAAAATGAATTTTACTGCTTAAAATTTTTGGCGGCGTTTGGCCTTCCGGTAACCAATGCAGAAATCAAAATTTTTGGAAAAACAAAAGCACTGGTCGTGGAGAGATTTGACCGAGCCTGGACAAAAAAAGACCGACTGGTTCGACTTGCGCAGGAAGATTTCTGCCAGGCGCTTTCATGTCCACCTAGTCAAAAATATCAAAATCAAGGAGGACCAGGGATTGTTGATATACTTGATCGTTTGAAGGGTGCCGATACACCAGCAGAAGATCAGAAAACGTTTTTGAAGACGCAAATTTTATTTTGGCTAATTGGTGCAACAGATGGTCATGCTAAAAATTTTAGTGTTTTTTTAGGGCCTGGAGGAATTTTTAATCTAACCCCGATTTATGATGTTCTAACAGCACAACCGAGCGCGGAGGCTCGGCGGATTGAGCGTAAGCAAATGAAACTTGCAATGTCCGTCGGGGATGGCAGGCACTATAAAATTGACGAAATTGAAGGAAGGCATTTTATCCAGACAGTTAAGCGTGCAAGATTACCAGAGTCACTTGCACATGGTGCGTTGCAGGAAATTGGTCTGGCTGCCGATTGTGCGATCAAGACGATCGAAAAGCAGCTGCCTGATGGCTTTCCAAAAGAAATTCATCAATCTGTAACGGATGGCGTGAGTTCCCGACTGCGTAAAATTTGGAGTTAATTTTGATAACTTAACCGCTTCGTTTTCGCATTCATAACCGGCGATACCAGCCGGTGATTTGGAGTTCTCCGCTGGCGGCGCAGGCCGGTACCATGACGGTAGTCGTGGTATTTTCGCTGGAATTGACGGAATAGAAGCTGCAATTGGTGTCATTGGCGCTGGCATGGGGAATCAATTGACCGCCTAAATTAATACCGGTCACGTATCCGGTGCTGAATGCTGCCCGAAGCGAGGCCACCGAGATTGGCGGCAGCGAAACAACCAGTGTGCCGGAGGTGGCCGACCCTTTGTCGGTCCACACAACCCACGCTTCGAAGTACACGAGATTGCCAATGGTCGCATAATAGCCGGAAGCGGTGCTGGTGGTGAAGCTGGCGGAGCCGTTGCCGATGGTTGGGGTGTAGGAATTGGTGGCGCCCAAGCTCGAAAGCGGGAGAATGCCGGATACATTTGTCGCATTCAGGGCGGTCAGTCCACTTCCGTTGCCGCTAAAAATGCCCGAAAGGTTTACGCCGCCCGCGCCATTGGTCAAAACACCGGATGGCAACTGTGTCGGGGTGAGTACGCCACTGATATTGGCAGAGGAAACGGAATTCGCATTCGCCGCTGTGATGGCATACGGTACAGGCGCGATCGGCTGGCGCGGGGCAAGGGTGGTGAAAGTGTTCATGGCATTGGTGCTAACGGCGAGTTGCAACCAATCGCTCGTATTCACAAAAGTGTTTGATCCAAAGTCCACCAAGGTAGTGAACAGGCCGTTCGTGACGGAAACAGCGATGTTGGTGACCGGTCCGGCGATGACGTTTCCGGCGGCACCGTTGGTGTAAAGGGTGAACTGCAAATCAAAGCTGCCATTAACGGGCAGGCCTGCGGCGTTCAAACGACCTTGATAAGTGAAAGCCGTACCTTGTCCTTCGGTTCGTAAACAAACAGCCTGAAGCAGGGCGAAAACACACAACAGTGCGGTACGCATAATATAAACCAGTTTGCCTTCCATTATGGGCGAGGTTGAGTGTTCCGTGGCGAACGGGATGACTTTTTGCCAGGCCTGCCTTGAAGTCAATGCAATTCGGATCGGAAATGCCGCCATCGGCGATCCGGGAGCACTTCTGCGATCTAACGATAGCCCCCTTCATTTCATCCGACAAACCAATCGAGACGATGTAATTTCTTCGCCCTAGATATCTTTAGCCATCATGAAGTATCAGATTGTGGGGTATCAAATCAAATTTAGCGCTTTTATTGAGACCAACTGCCCGTTTCCAAGGGCTATTTTCTCCTGAAATTCATCCAAAAACGATGCTTTTTAATTCCGTGTAAATCCACCAGCTCTGCTGGAGAGACTCCCGGAGTTTGACGGTTTCGGGATTGGATCGGGATAGGTTCAGAGGATGAAAAGAGTTTGGACACCGAGCAGATGGACGACGCGTGGGACGGTTGTCCGGACGAGTGGGTGGTGGCGTGCTGTGCCACTGTTGGGGCGGAGACTCTGGCAGTGGTGCCAAATTTGGGGTGTGATTTTTGAACAAACGCATGGCGCATCGCCCGAAGGGCCGTGCGGCTTTGAGCCGCTCCACCTTTGCCAAGCTTCCGGCTTTGCCGGAGGTCGCTGACGTGCAAATCGAATTAACGTGGAATAAAACGCATTGAATAGAGCACCTGTTCACCTAACTACCGTACCAATAAATGCAAAAAAAGGTATCAGAGAAAGTATCAAATATAAGGGGTTTCGGCCTGTTTTTGCCCGCAGATTCAAGCCCGAGCTTTTGTTTCCTAAACCGTTGATCCCAGTTCAATTCCGGGCGGGAGCACCATTTTCCGCCCCGGGGAGTAATCGTCCAAATTTTAGGCCCGCATAATTTGAAATGCGCGCCGCGTTCTCCCTCATCCTGACGTGGACTCACTCGCTCCCGCTCGTTCGGCCTTGCGGCCTCCGGCGTTGCCGGATTCCTTTTGCTGTTTCCCAAGCAGCAAAAGTCTCCCCCGGGGAGAAGGAACAGCAGTTGGACCTTTCTCCTTTCGTGAAAACCATTCAAGCCGCTGACCGCTCATAATTCGCCAAACGAAGCGCGCTTAAAATAAACGGTCACGGTTTTTCTTGAACCGCTTCAGCCGTTATGCGGCATGTCGAACATCTTCGCCGGTTTGGCAAACACGTCCGTTGGTGTGCCGAGGTAATGTTTGATCAATACGTCGCGGTCCCACGGGTTTTTGGTGCGGGCGATTTCCCATTTTTCCCGCCATGAGAGGTGAAAGGAATACCACGGCGATTCGAGCGCGGTGTTGATGAGCGGAAAGTCCGTGCCATACACCAGACGGCCAGTGAACTCCGGTTTGGTCAGCGCTTCGCGGAGGCAGCCGGGCTTGTTCACGTTCGTCAGCGCGGAGATGTCGGTGAGCAGGTTGGGATATTCGGGCATCAGGCGCGCGAGCCGGTCGGGGCCGCGTTCGCCATGATATTTGCAGCCGGCCGCAGTATGCGCGGCGATGACGGTCACGCCGAGGCTCAACGGCAGCCGCAATTTGTCCGGGTCGCCGAAGTCATCGTCGGCATGCGAGAACGATTTTTCCGCACCGGTATGGCAGAGCAGGGGAAGTTTCAGTTCCGCCATCTTCTGGTAGAACGGAATCAGTTTCGGGTCATCGGGATTGATCGCCATGATGTTCGGGATCCATTTCACGAGGACCGCGCCGTGATTTTTGGCCCAGACCAGGCGGTCGAGGGCGTCGGGGCGGTAGGGATTGACCGAGGCGCCGAACAGGAGATTGGTATGACGAGCGCACATGGTGGCGACGAATTCATCCGGGAAATAAACTTCGGTGCGGTTGGTATCGAGTTGTCCATCGGCACCGATGACGCCGTCGAGGGCGAGCAGGACGGCTTTGTGGACGTATTGGCTTTGGGCGAGGGCCGCGGAAATTTTGTCGCCGATGATCCAGTCGCCCTGTTCGGCGATCTCCTTTTTGGTCACGCCGAAGGCGCGCAGGTAGATATCGAACCGCCAGTTGTCCCGCAAACGTGGGGAGACAAAGCAGCCGCTGCCGCCCGCGCCGAGCCCGGCGATGTGGCAGTGCATGTCCACGATATCCGCCGGAACGGGCTGGAGAGGACGGAACGGTCGCGCGGGCAGGCAGATCCACGCGAAGACGAGCGGGAACAGGGTGACGAGGACAATTTTCCAGCGACGGGCACCGGACGGCGGTTTGGGTTTTAAAAGTTTCACGCCGCCAGCGTGTGGGATTTTTTGGAACGGCGTGAATCGAAAATTTTGCGGAGCCGATTGAAAAAAACGATGGCGATGGGCCGAACTTCAGTGCGTGATGTCCGCCAAGTCGCTGTCCGGCTTGGTGATGGCCTGCTGCAATTTGCTATGGTCGCCGAGGTGTTGGACACTTATCAAAACATTTTTGGCCGCGGGGGTGAGGAATTCGGCGATCTGGTTGCGATAGTTGAAGGTAACAATGAAGACGCCGAACCAAAAAATCGTTTTGAGGGCCAGACGCCGGCCATCGGTCAAGCGGTCACGAAAAGACGCCCGTTCCTTCTCGCGCGCTGCCTCTGTCAGGCGGGCGGCTACTTCATGTTGACGGCGGAGTTCCGCCGACCCAACCGAGCTGTTCATTGCCATCTCCATTACGGCCAACTTATCGCAAAAATTATGCCAGCGAAAAAAACCTAGAATTCACTGCACGATTTTTTTTGCGAGTAGCTGATTTTGAGACAGGTGTGTCCAAAAAAAATACAGCAAATAAGGATGACGATGAGGGCGAAAATGAGAATGATTTCCTGCAATGGGGCACCAATTTCGGGACGAATATAATTGCCGATTTTTTTACGCGCTTTAGCCTCCCGCCATGCAAAAGTCATCGCTTGAATTTCTTCGTACGCTCGTCAATACGCCCAGCCCGGTGGGCCATGAAACGCGCGGCCAGCGTGTCTGGCTGGATTATGTCAAACAATACGCCGACGAAACCTTTTCCGACGCCTACGGTAATTGCGTCGCCGTGTTGAACAAGGGCGGCGGTCCGCGCGTGATGCTGGCCGGGCACGCGGATGAGATCGCGATGGCGGTGAATTACATCAATGACAACGGCTACATCTACGTCCTCCGCCTGGGCGGGGTGGACGCCGCCATCACCAAAGCACAGCGCGTCATCATTCACACGCGGAACGGCGCGGTCAAGGGCGTGGTCGGCAACGTGGCACCGCACCTCACGAAGCAGGAGGGTGACCCCAAACCGCCGAAGATCCACGAGATCTTCATCGACATCGGTGTGAGCAGCCGCAAGGAGGCGGAGCAGATCGTCCGTATCGGCGACCCGATCACAATGGCGGGCGAATTCGATGTTTTACGGGGCGACCTCGCCGTGGCGCGGGCGTTCGACAACCGCATCGGGACGTTTGCCGTGGCGGAAGCGTTGCGCCTGCTGGCGGAATCAAAGACCAAGTTGCATTGCGAAGTCTGCGCCGTCTCGAACGTGCAGGAAGAAGTCGGTTTGCTGGGTGCGCGGCAGATCGCATATTCGCTGCATCCCGAAATCGCGCTGGTGGTGGACGTGACGCACGCCACGGATTATCCGACCGTGAGCAAGACGCAGTACGGCGACACGAGGCTCGGCAAGGGCCCGGCCATCACGCACGGCGGCTGCAATCATCCGGAGGTGGTGAAGCGGCTCGAAGAGGTCGCGGCGCGGAAAAAGATTCCGTTGCAACACGAGGCCATGTCCGCCTCGAGCGGCACGGACACGGATGTAATTTTTTGGACGCGCGGCGGCATCGCGAGCGCACTGATCAGCCTGCCGAACCGGTACATGCACTCGCCGGTGGAAGTGGTGAGTCTGCGCGACCTGGAAATGATCCCGCAATTGATGACGGCGTTTGTGCAGTCCATCAAGCGCGGTGAAAAATTCAAGGTGAAGATCTGACGCGGCTGTTCTGTCGCGTTTCCCCTTTCCATGAACCCAATGATGGTGGGACGCACACCTCGCCTCCATCCCGCATGCGGGACGCGCCAAAGCGCCGCTACGACGGCCGACACCGGAGTGTGGCCGTCCCCGGCCACTGCACGTTCAATTCACGCAGGCCTAAAATACTTGAGAGGCTCCTGTCATTATCTCATTGTAGCGCCCGAGGACGGGGGCACTACGACGCGGAGAGGGAGAACGTAATCCTGGTCCAAAATGGGCGCGATTTCTTGCATGTTTCCTCTGATTTTTAGCGGCAACCGTAAAAATGTTCGTGCGTTGTCCCCGTTTTGCCGTACATTCAGCGTTCATTTTTTATGGCCACGCTAAAACCCTTTGCCGCACTCCGACCAAAACCCGAACTCGCCTCGCAAATCTGTGAACTTCCCTACGATGTGATGTCGTCGGATGAGGCCCGCGCGCTTGCCGCCGGCAACCAGCTCAGTTTCCTCCATGTCAGCAAGCCGGAAATCGACCTGCCGGCGGACACGGACATTTATTCACCGGCAGTTTATGCCAAGGGTAAAGAAAACTTCGCCGCCCTCATCGCCCAGGGCGCGCTGAAGCAGGACGACAAGCCGAATTTCTACTTGTACCGCCAGAACATGGGCGCGCATACGCAGGTCGGTCTCGTTGCCGCCGCGAGCTGCGAGGAATATCTGGCGAACATCATCAAGAAGCACGAGCTCACGCGCCCGGACAAGGAAGACGACCGCGTGCGCCACATCGAGGCGCTGAACTCACAAACCGGCCCGGTGTTTCTCACGTATCGCGCGGCCCCGGGGTTTGATGATTTTATCGCGAAGAAGACTTCCGATACGCCGGCCGTGGACTTCACCGCCAAGGACGGCGTGCGTCATACCTCGTGGACCATTTCCGCACCGGAGGAGATTTCGTATGTTGAAAACCAGTTCGCGGCCATCCCGGCACTTTACATCGCGGACGGACATCATCGCAGCGCGGCGGCGGGGCGCATCTTCAAATCGCGCAACGGCGCGGGGCACAGCGCGCAGTTTCTCGCCGTGATTTTTCCGCACAACCAGATGCAGATTCTGCCGTACAACCGCGTGCTGAAGGATTTGAACGGCCTCACGCCGCAGGATTTGATCAAACAACTGGAGACATCCTTCAACATCGTCCGCATGGGCGTGCCCAATCCCACGCACAAGCATGAACTCGGTTTGTATATCAACAAACGCTGGCTCACGCTCACGTTCAAGCCGAAGCTGACGACCGGGAACGATCCGGTTGAAAAGCTCGACGTGACGTTGTTGCAAAAGAATGTGCTGGCGCCGATTTTCGGCATCGACGACCCGCGCACCAGCAAGCGCATCAATTTCGTGGGCGGCATCCGGGGCACGGCGGAACTGGAAAAACTCGTGAACAGCGGCGAATACGCTTGCGCCTTCAGCATGTTTCCGACAAGCATCGAGGATCTGATGCAGATCGCCGATGCCGGCGGCATCATGCCGCCCAAGAGCACGTGGTTCGAGCCGAAGCTGCGCGACGCCATGTTCTGCCACCTTATTTAATTTATGATTTAGGATTTTTGATTTATGATTTGTCCCGCGCAGCGCATTCGGAAATCATCAATCATCAATCGTAAATCATAAATGGCTTCTGATCGTCTTAAACGCGGTTTGCGCGCGACCTTTGCGGGTATCGCGGTCAATTTCGTCCTCGGCACGGCGAAGTTGCTCGCGGGCGTCTTCGGTTATTCGCACGCGCTGATCGCGGACGCCATCGAATCGTTCGCGGACATCTTCAATTCGCTCGTGGTCTGGCGCGGACTCGTGGTGGCCGCCAAGCCGGCGGACGAGGATCATCCTTACGGTCACGGCAAGGCGGAGTCGCTCGCCGCTGCGTTCGGCGCGGCCACGCTGCTGCTCGCGTCATTATGGATCGCGCTCAAGGGCATGAATGATTTGAACTCGTGGCTGCATTCCCCCGGCTTTACCCGCGAACAGCCGCGCTGGTTCACGCTCATCATCCTCGCCACGGTGGTCGTGGTGAAATTTGCCTTGTCCCGCTTCGTGGCGCATGAGGGCGATGCCACGGACAATGCCGCGGTGAAAACCGATGCCTGGCATCACAAGGCCGATGCCATCACTTCCGTCGCCGCCGCCATCGGCATTATCATTGCGCTCATCGGCGGGCCGAAATTTGTATGCGCGGACGATTTTGCGGCGGTGTTCGCGGCGCTCATCATCGGCGTCAGCGGCTGGAAACTGCTTTTGCCCGCGCTGGATGATTTGATGGACAAGACGGCCGCGCCCCAGATCATCGCGGAGATTAAAAAAATCGCCGAGGGCGTGGCCGGGGTCGCGCGCGTGGAAAAATGTTTCGTCCGCAAGAGCGGCTGGCAGTTGCTCGTGGACATGCACGTGGAGGTGGACCCGCAGATGACGGTGCTGCGGTCGCACGAGATCGCCCATGGCGTGAAGGATGCCGTGCAGAAAAAGTTTTCCACCGTGCACGACGTGCTGGTACACATCGAACCGCTCGGCATCCCGGCAAAAAAACCGTGAACACCGGAACGCATTTCAAGGGCTGGGCCAAGCCGGGACCGGTGCCGCCGGCAGGTGAGGGCGTCACTGCCACGGAAACACTCGATGCCATCAGCGGACATTTTCGCCTGTTTCAATTGCGCGATGGTCATCGCTTTTCCACCGACGACATCCTGACGGCGTGGTATGGCACGACCTGGTGCCCGAGCGCGCGCACGGTGCTGGACCTCGGCAGCGGCATTGGCACGGTCGGCATGATTTGCGCGTGGAGATTGCAGGGGGCGAAAATTGTGACCGTCGAGGCGCAAAACGAAAGCGTGGCGCTCGCCCGCAAATCCGCGCGGTACAATGGACTGGAGGACCGCTATGAAATCCGCGAAGGGGATTTTCGCGACGCGCAGCTTTTGCGGGCGGAGGAAAAATTTGATCTCGTCACGGGCAGCCCGCCGTATTGGCCGTTGTCGGACGGCGTGCAGGGCGACCATCCGCAAAAGGTCGCGTGCCGTTTTGAGCTGCGCGGTTCGATCGCGGACTATTGTTCGACCGCGGCAAAATATCTCGCGACCGGCGGATTCTTCGCATGCGTTTTTCCGCATGAACCGGCACAGCTGGCGCGGGTGGAGGCGGCGGCCAAAGATTCGGGCCTGGTCATCGTGCGCAAGCGTCCGGTGGTCTTTCGCGAGGACGATGCGCCGCTGGTGGCATTGTTCGGGATGATGCGCGCGGAAGATTTGCCGGACTGGTTTCGCGGTGCAACGTGGGTGGAACCGGCTCTGGTCATCCGTACGCATGACGGGAAGATTCATCCGGAATATTCCGCGGTGAAAATGGCCATCGGTTTTCCGCCATAGAAAATCATCCTCATCGTCATCCTCATCCTCATGCATCAAAAATTGAGGATGACGATGAGGACGAGGATGAGAATGATTCCCTTTAATTCTTGCAACGAACCGGTGGCGGTGGTGTTCTCGTTGGTATGAAAGCACGCCGGGGTCTTACGTTGCTTGAATTGTTGGTGGTCATCGCCATTATTGCGATCCTTGCGGCGATGTTATTTCCGGTGCTGTCGCGGGCCAAACAAAGGGCGCAGGGTGTGCTGTGCTTGAACGGCGGCAAGCAGATCATGCTCGCCATGATCGCGTATGGGAACGACAACAACGATTTCTTTCCGCCCAATCCCGATGACGGCAACACCATGCCGGGCTACAACTGGTGCAGTGGCGACGCTTCCATCGGCGGGGCTTACGAATTCAACCCTGATATTTTGAAGGATCCCAGCCGCAGCATGCTGACTTCCTATTTGTCTGGAAACACTTCGCTGTTTCATTGCCCCGGTGATTTGCGCACCGGCTTATACACGGGAATAAATCCGACTTTGAAAGGTCAGATCGTGCCGGCGTCGCGGACGTTTTCAATGAACCAGGCGGTGGGCACGATTGATCCCGGGTATGAAGCGTCCGGCCCGGGGGCGCACTCCGCCAATTCACACAGCGGCAGTCCCACCCTGCCGGTCAATGGCCCCTGGCTGAACAATCAGTATAACCATCATCACAATGCGCCGTGGTGGACCTATGGAAAATTTTCCAGCATGACCAGCCCGGGGCCGGCCTCGACCTGGGTGTTGCTGGACGAAGACCCGGTGAATATCAACGATGCGGCTTTTGCTTTTGGTATGCAGGAGCCGCAATGGTTTGACGTTCCCGGCACGTATCATAATTCCGGCTGCGGCTTTGCCTTTGCCGACGGTCATTCCGAGGCGCACCGATGGCAGATGGCCGGACCGAAACAAGGTAACGGCTTCGTCATCACCAACGCCGCGGACAAACAGGACTGGCTCTGGTTGCGTGAACGGACTTCCGCCGACAGCACCGGCACGATGCCGGAGTCGTTTTGAAGGCCGGCCCGATGGAAAATTTTAGCGGCGCTCTATGAGCGCCGCTGCAATGAATCAAGTCACGGCCAAAACTTTTTGTAACTCAACATTTTTCCGCGCGTCTGATGTCTTTCGAATGCGCAAAAATTCAAACAAGGTATGCGCGGCCGGTTTCACGTTGATCGAACTGCTGGTCGTCATAGCCATCATCGCTATTTTGGCGGCGATGCTGATGCCTGCGCTCGCGGCGGCGAAGCAGCGCGCCTGGACCATCGCGTGCAATTCCAACCTGCACCAGATCAGCCTCGGCATGACGATGTATGCGGATGAGAGCCAGGGATTGTATCCCGAGTCCGGTGGCACCATCTCGTGGGGTTCCACCGACTCGCAAACGCACGCGGCGAGCTGGATGCAGCAGATTTATACCTACACTTCATCGACGAATATTTATCACTGTCCGTCGAACAAATTGCAGCTCGAGGCCAACCAGTCGTGGTTCAACTATTTCAACGGCGCGCGCGCAGCGTATGTCACGGTCACAAACGATGCGTCGGTGGACTCCAGAAAAATCCAGTTCCCGACCCAGCAGGTCTTGTCGGGGGACACTCTGGATTTCCAACCGGTAGATTCCGACAAGGACGATTACTCGCAGAACTGCGTCGGCGGTCCGGACAATGGATTTACCTACGAAACCGCCATGGGCGTGAACTATTTATGGCAAGAATGGCAGGCGCACACCGGCGGCCAGAACATTCTTTTTACGGACGGTCATGCCAGGTGGTACAACGGTTACGACACGAATGAAATGACGTTTCGCTACGACCACATTTCCTGCTGGTGATAAACCGGCGGACGTTTCTTCCACTCGACAAAAGTACGCGGGTGGCATAAGGTCGGGATGTAGCGGTCCGTCCGCCATTTTTTATGCGCAAGTTTGCAAACAAAGAACATGCTGCCGGCTTCACGTTGATCGAGTTGCTGGTCGTCATTGCCATCATCGCGATTTTGGCGGCGATGCTGTTGCCCGCGCTCGCGGCGGCCAAACAGAAGGCGTGGAAGACAACTTGCACCTCGAATCTGCACCAGGTTTCTCTCGCGATGAAAATGTTCGCGGATGATAATAATGACCTGTACCCCGAATCCGGCAATGTGATCTACTGGGGAACGACCGACGTGGTCACGCTAAAACCGAGCTGGATGGAGCAGATCGTTTCCTACGCCGGGTCGACCAATATTTATAATTGTCCGGGGAACGTCCAGTTGCCGCAGAACATGCAGGGTCCGTTCAATTATTTCAATGGCGACCGCGCGGCCTATGTCTTGGTCCAGACGGATGTGTCCGTCAAAAACAGCTCCATTTTATACCCGACGGCATACGTTTTGTCCGGCGATACCTGCGGCATTCCGGGCGTGTCGGGCGGGGGCAGCTTCAATCCGCTGGATGCCGACAAGGACGACTACACCCAGAACTGCGTTGGCGGCCCCACGAATGGCACGCCGTTCGATCTTTGGCAGGTGCACTCGCTCGGGCAAAACATCCTCTTCGCCGACGGTCACGCCCAGTGGTACAAGGGTTACAACACGAACGACATGACGTTCCGCTACGACTCCATCCACGGCTGGCAATAAATCCCGGCGGACTTTTTTTTGGCACGCGACAAAAATTTGGCGGTTCGCGAAAGGTCGGGATGCAGCGGTCCAAACGTCAATTTTTATGCATACGTCGGTAAACAATCAACGCGCAGCCGGTTTCACATTGATCGAGCTCCTGGTCGTGATCGCCATCATCGCCATTCTGGCGGCGATGCTGCTACCAGTATTGTCATCGGCGAAGCTGAAGGCGCAAAAGATCGAATGCATGAACCATCTGAAGCAGCTACAGACCGCATGGATAATGTATAATGGCGAGAGCGAGGGCCATATTCCCACCTGCGAGCCGTTTGACCCGACGACTTTGGCGATCAATACAACTGCTTGGGTCCGCGGGGTGGCCGCCATTTTGAGCCCGCCGGGAGCATTTGGCCAGGTGGACGCGGGGGTGCTCGACTGCACGAACCAACACGCCCTCACGTTGGGCGCAATGTATCCGTATCTTTCACAACCGGAAGTTTATCGTTGTCCCGGTGATTCGCGGGAAGTCAACGGCACGCCGTATGTACGCAGCTTTTCGATGAACAATTGGATGAACGGCGAGCCGTTTGCCGATGCGGCCAACAATTTGGACACCAGCCATCGCTTGTTTAAAACCGAATCCAGCATTACCTCCCCGTCATCGCTTTACGTGTTCATCGACGAGGATGCGAGCACGATCAATGACGGAATGTTCGTCGTTTACATGAACCCGGCGAACGGCATGCAGGACCAGCCTTCGCTCCGGCACAGGACGGGTTATCCGCTCACTTTTGCGGATGGTCATGCGGAAGTTTTTCGCTTCTACGGCCAGCCGCAGGATCTGACGAAGCTTGAAGGCGCGGCGACGGTGGCGCAATAAACGCGGGCTGTAAATTTCATTTCCATTTTGCGTTTTCTTCCCGCGGGCTGCTAATATGTCCGCCACATGAAAATTGTTCTCGCATACTCCGGCGGACTCGATACCTCCGTTTTGCTTCTGTGGATCAAGGAAAAATACAACGCGGAAATGATCGCCTTCTGCGCCGACATCGGGCAGGACGATGAATTGAACGGTCTCGAGGCCAAGGCCAAAAAAACCGGCGCGTCCAAAATTTACATCGACGATCTGCAGGAGGAGTTCGCGCGCGATTTCATTTATCCGATGATCCGCGCCGGGGCGATCTACGAGGGCCAGTATTTTCTCGGCACCAGCATCGCGCGTCCGCTTATCGCCAAGCGCATGGTCGAGATCGCCAAGAAGGAAAAGGCCGACGCCATCGCGCACGGTGCGACCGGGAAGGGCAACGACCAGGTGCGCTTCGAACTGACCGCCGCCGCGCTCTCGCCGGATTTGCAGGTCATCGCGCCGTGGCGCGACGAGCGGTATCGCAGCGAATTTCCCGGACGGCAGGAGATGATCGATTATTGCGCCAAGCACAAGATTCCTGTGCAGGCCAGCGCCAAGAAACCGTATTCCATGGACCGCAACCTCCTGCACATCTCCTACGAGGCGGGCATCCTCGAAGATCCGTGGTACGACAGCTACGATTTGAAGAACCGCGGTTATTTCTGCACGCTTTCCTGCCTGCCCGAGGACGCGCCGAACAAGCCGGAGTTCGTCGAGCTCGATTTCGTCAAAGGCGATTGCGTGGCCGTGAACGGTAAAAAGCTCAATCCCTTGGGTGTGATGCGCGCGTTGAACCAGCTCGGCGGCAAACACGGTGTCGGCCGCGTGGACATGGTGGAAAACCGTTTCGTCGGCATGAAAAGCCGCGGCGTGTACGAGACCCCCGGCGGCGCCATCCTGCATTTCGCGCATCGCCAGATGGAGAGCCTCACCATGGACCGCGAAGTCATGCATCAACGCGACGCCTTGATTCCCAAGTACGCCGAGCTGGTGTACAACGGCTTCTGGTACGCGCCCGAACGGCTGGCGTTGCAGGCCTATGTCGAGGAATCGCAGAAAAACGTCACCGGCACCGTCCGCGTGAAGCTTTACAAGGGCAACATCATGGTCGCCGGCCGCAAGAGCCCCGTCAGCCTCTACAACCCGCATATCGCCACCATGGAAGCCGACCCCACCAAGGCCTACAACCAGGACGACGCCACCGGCTTCATCCGCCTGAACGCCTTGCGCCTGAAGGTCGCCGCCAAGGTGCATGGCAAGAAGAAGTAACGTCTGGCAAAAATCCAAAGCGGTGTTAAGCTGAAATCCATGAGCGACCAAATCGTCATTGACCCGAACATCTGCCACGGCAAACCCGTCCTTCGCGGCACGCGTATGCCTGTGTCGCTCGTTGTCGGCAGTCTTGCCGGCGGCATGGGATTTGAGGAAGTTGAACGTGAATACAGCCTGACCCGCGACCAAATCCGCGCCGCGCTCAAATTTGCCGGTGAATTGGTGGATCAGGAAGAGCATCATCCGCTGGCCGCCGCGCGATGAAGTTTCTGCTCGACGCGAACATGCCGCGTTCGGCGGCGAATGGGCTGCGCGAATTGGGGCACGAAGTCGAGGACGTCCGCGATGTTCTGCCGCCCGGAGCAGATGACGCAACCATTGCTGCTCATGCAAAAACCGGGCAGCAGGTTTTGATCACCCGCGATTTTGATTTTGCGGACATCCGAAATTATCCCCCTGCCGAATTTACCGGTATCATCGTGCTGGAATTGCCGGAGGACGCGATAGCGGCGCAGATCAATCGGACTTTACGCTCTTTTGTCAGCCAAGCGGAACTGCTCGCGCGGCTGCCTGGACGGCTGGCCATTGTGGAATCGTGGCGGGTTCGCTTCCGGCCAAATGAAACCATTGGCTAAAAGCACCATGGCAGCCGGCCCCACCAAGGCCTGCAACCAGGACGACGCCACCGGCTTCATCCGCCTGAACGCCTTGCGCCTCAAGGTCGCCGCCAAGGTGCACAGCAAAAAACGTTAAAATCGTTAAATCGTTCAACCAAGCCCGGATTCGTGACGAAACGCTGCGAGCGTTTCCCTCTCTCTTTAAGGAAAGGGCAGGGGGCGAACACGGGCAATACACCATCTTCAGATTTTCAGGTTTGATTTACCTTGATTTGGCCCGATTCCAGCAATCCACCCATCAACTTTTTTAGTTGGATTTGGTCGGATTCAGCCTGATTTACCTTGATTCGGCACGATTCCGCCGATTGGCTGTTGCTCTGCGCTTTTTTTCCCCGTTAAGCGCAAATAAGCGCAAATAAGCGCAATTATCCGCAAATAAGCGCACATAGCCGCACATGGGCGAACTTGTTAAGGCCGGCTAAGCCGCCGGGCAGGCCTGAATGGCTCGATTCAAGACATTCAGACCCACGCCCCGCGTTACCTGCCAGCTCCTATTTCCCAACTGCCACTTCGTGGCTATGTCAAAGAACACCTTGTCCTCCATCTTGTCCGCCATGGCTTTAGCGGCGGCGGAAGCCTTGGCGCAGGAGGAACCTGCAAATCCGCACTTCGCCGTCGCCAATTCCGTTGCCCCACTTTAGCTGACATGATTCAGTATGTCAACAATAAAAGCACCCTATGTTAACTCTCGTGTTTGCAAAAATATTGTCGTCATTCGGAGCGGGGACTTTTGAGTTTTGGCGGGCCTGGTTGGAAAACTTTTTCGTTCTTCGTTTTTCTCCGCGTCCCTCTGCGCTCCTCTGCATCTCTGCGTTTACGTTTTTTACCGGTATTCACCCGCCCGCGCGGCTCGTGGCCGAAGTTGGCCGCGAAGGTGCCGCGAAAAAAGTGATTGCAGCGCCATCACACCGGTGTGATATTCAAAAAATGCGCGAAGAATTATCGCCTGATCTGCGGGGTCCGGTATTTTAGTCGCTGCGTTTAGCTCCAATCAAAACTTTGAGACCAGCCAGATTTCATTTTATTTGCTTTGGCCGGGTTAACCCGTCTTTGGCATAATTCAACCCTGAAGTCGTTCCGTCATTTATGTTTTTAAGCGCCAAGTTTACCAGAATTCCATTCCTGGTTTGTTTGAAATTTGTCGGGTTCTGCCTGTGGCTCAATCCCGAAATGGTTTTCAGCCAGACGGATGATTATCAAAACACCGCGGTTTTGTCTTATCACAACAACTGCGCGCTCACCGGTGTCAACCCTGACGAAATGATTTTGACTCCCGCCAATGTCGGCTCCACCAATTTTTCACTCGTGTTCAGTTATCCCGTGGATGGTCAGGTCTTTGCTCAACCGCTGGTCATGACCAATGTAGCCATCGCCGGCAAGGGGCTGCACAACATCCTGATTGTCGCCACCGAACACGATAGCGTTTATGCGTTTGATGCCGATAGCAATGCCGGATCAAACTCCGTTCCCTTGTGGCATGCCAGCTTCATCAATCCTTCCGCCGGCGTCACCACCGTTCCCAGCGGCAACCTCGGCGACCCCGCTACCGGCGCGGCTTCTCCCATCAGTCCGGAGGTCGGCATCACGGGCACACCGGTGATTGATCCCGCCAGCCAGACGGTTTATGTGGAGGCCAGAACCATCAAAGTTTCCGGGACGATTACCAATTACATCCACCAGTTGCACGCCTTGGATCTCACCAGCGGTGCCGAAAAATTCGGCGGTCCCGTCACCATTACCGCCTCCGTGCCCGGCGATGGCGATGGCAGTGTCTCCAATGTCATGTCCTTTAACCCGTTTCGGGAACACAACCGGCCGGGATTGCTTTTATATAAC
>DATHOG010000062.1:0-17846 GCA_035485115.1 Candidatus Sulfotelmatobacter sp.
CGGCGCAACTGTCCGGGATCTGGTCGCCGGAAAACGGCGGCGGCGCGACGGAATTCCTCTCCTTGTGGCAGCAGTCGCCGACGGCGGTGGCGATCCTGAAATTCAAGACCACGGGCGGGGCGGTGACCAGTTTCTCGACGGCCATCAGCACATTCCAAAACAACGAGGAACACTGGCTGGTTTTTCAATTGCTCGCGGGCATCGGCGGCGCGGAGTCCGTGCCCTCGCCCAAAATGGCGACGGAGGGCGATGCGGCGTTGAAGCAAAAACTGGATTGCGTGATGCAGCTCGCGCGCACGGTGTCCCTGGATTTCAACAACGCGCTGACCGGCGTGCTCGCGCACACGTCGCTTTTGCTCGGCAAGGCGGAACCGGAACATCCGTGGCGGCGCTCGCTTTTGGAAGTGGAAAAATCGGCGGCGCGCGCGGCGGAAATCGCCAGCGAACTGGGGCTGTTCAGCCGGCAGGAGAAAGAGACACGCCGGTCGCCGGCGGGAAACCTGAACTCGGTCATCACCCGCTGCGTGGACGTCCAAAAAAGCACGCACGGCAACCGCATCTCGTGGAACATGAACCTGGACCGCACGCTGTTCGAGGCGCGGTATGAGGAGGCGAAGGTGCAGCAGTCATTGCAAAAAATTCTGGAGAACGCGGTCGAGTCGTTCGGCCATGCGCACTTGTCGCGGCAGATCTCGGTGCAGACGCGCAGCGTGGAACTGACCGAGGCGACGCAGGACCGCAATGTGCGGCTGGCCGCCGGCACCTACGTCTGCATGGAAATTTCGGACAACGGCGCGGGCATCGAGGCGGAGGCGCTGCCCCGGATTTTTGAACCGTTTTTCACGACCAAAAAAGCACCACATCGCGGCCTTGGGCTCGCGCTGGTCTACGGGATGATTTCCAACCACGGCGGCGGCGTGGCGGTTTCGAGCCAGCCGGGAAAGGGGACCTCGGTGCGCGTCTATCTGCCCTCGGAAAAGTCGCGGGCGCAGGACGGGGGGATGACGGACAAGGAGTTGCGCGGGACGGGCACGATCCTGGTGGTGGACGACGAGAGCCTGCTGCTGACGATGGCGGAAACGATCTTGACCGACTTTGGCTACAAGGTATTGACGGCGAGCAGCGGGCAAAAGGCGCTGCAAGTGCTGGCGCAGCCGGCGACGCGGGTGGACCTGATCGTGACCGACCTGGTGATGCCGGGCATGGGCGGGCGCGAAATGATCGAAAAAATCCGGCAGCAGGGGCTCGGGATGCCGGTGCTGTGCACGAGCGGGTACGTTTTGCCGGAGGACAAGCAAAACGGCGCCGGCTATCTGCAAAAACCGTTCACCAGCCGTGAACTGCTGTCCAAGGTGAAGTCCACGCTGGAGCATCACGATTGACTTCCCGCACCGATTTGCGTTAAATGAACTTATGCAAATCGAAAGTCTGAAAGTATTTTGCGACCTGTCCGAGACGGAAAGTTTCACCAAGGCGGCACAGATCAACGGCGTGACGCAATCCGCCGTGAGCCAGCAAATCAGCGCTCTGGAACGGCAGTTCAAGTCGCTTCTCATCGAACGCAGCAAGAAAAAATTCCGGCTCACGCGCGAAGGACAGGTGCTTTACGACTACAGCAAGCAAATCATCCAGACTTATGAATCTTTGCACAGCAAGTTGCAGGAATTGAAGGACATCATTTCCGGCACGATCCGCGTGGCGACGATTTATTCCATCGGTTTGCACGACCTGCCGCCGTACATCAAGAAGTTCATGAAGAGCTATCCGACGGTGAATATCCACGTCGAATACCGCCGCGCGAACCAGGTTTATGATGATGTGCTGAGCAATGTGGTGGATCTCGGCCTGGTGGCGTACCCGGTGAAGGATTCAAAGATCGAGATCATTCCGCTGCGCAAGGAGCCGTTGGTGTTGATCTGCCATCCGGGGCATCCCTTCGCGAAACAAAAGGCCATCAAGTTGAAACAGCTCGCGGGACAGAAAGTCATCGGTTTCGAGCCGGACATCCCGACCCGCAAGGCGCTGGACAAGATTTTGAAGGAATATGGCGTCGAGGTGCAGCACGTCATGGAGTTCGACAACGTGGAGACCGTGAAACGCGCGGTGGAGATCGACGCGGGCATCTCCATTGTGCCCATCGGCACGGTCATCCAGGAAATTTCCAAGGCCACGCTGTCGTCCGTTGTCATCGAGGACGGCGAATTTTTCCGTCCGCTGGCGGCAATCTACAAGAAGAACAAGGTGCTTTCGCCGGCGATGAAGCAATTCCTGACGATCTTGAAAGACACGATCTAAAGATTCGGGTATTTAAGGGCGGTGAGATGTGGTTCGAATCCTGCCTGGAATATGAGGATGGCGCACAGGTCAGTTATCGCGGACAGAATCATAGTCATCCCGAACTTCGTCCTCGGATAATGCGCGCCGATAGATCGCGATTTCCCGGATGAGCCCTTTGAAATAACAATGATAATTCGGGTCGGGGTGATTGCCGATGTGCACAGGCTCGCTGCTGGTCAGGTCGCCCGGTACGCTGGTCGGGTCGAAGGTCGAAACCACTTTGCCATCCACGAATATCTTTCCGCCGGTGGTCGAATCACGTTTCACGCTCAACACCAGATGATGAAACCTGCCGTCGCGCAGGTCGCCTTCCAATGGACCCCAATGGTTGCCATTGTTCTCCAAAGAATCGGACAGGCGGCAATGGACTCTCCCTTGATACAAATTGAATTCGTAGCCATGGCACCGGGTCGAATTCGGCGTAACTCGTTTGTCCACGATGGACATGATGTCATCGGTCGCAAATGGCGGCGGCGGAAGCGGCTGGATCCACGCCTCGATGGAAAAATCCTGTCCGGCGCCAAAATTCAAGTCCGGGGCATCGGGCACCATCATGTTGTTTGCCCGTCCGTCGAAGCTGAAACTTTCACCCGCCTGTCCCGGCAAAATTTTGATGCCGGGTGAAACCTGCGCATCGTGACCGCCCACGCTGTCCCGGCCTTCATTCTCACCGCTCCAGAGAGCAACCAGCCCCTCACGCTGCGAGGAGGGGGAGGTTGACGAAACGGACAGCCGGCGCACTGAATCGGTCGATAACTTGATTTCGCCAAACGAGGTCTTCAGACCCGGTATCGTCCCGGCAAATTCAACCGTCAACGTGTCACCATTGGACGTCGTCAGTTTGGCGACATTGGTCGCGGTACAATCCACGGAACGGATGTCCTTCACGGCGAGTTTCAAATCACCGAGCAACGCGGAATGAAACTTAAAACTGTCGCCGACGCTCGTGCCGACCACGCGCGAGCCGTCGCGCAGTTCAAACGTAAGCCTGGGCGGTGGATTGGTGTCATCCGCGCGGACGACCAGCGGCAAAGTTGCGGCCAAAAATAAAATTGTGAGGAAAAGTTTCATGGCATGGGCGGTCACGGTTTCCTGGTTTCAAAATCAATGCGGATCTCATCGGCGGTCAGGACCCGGTTGTAAAGGGTGACATTCCGCATATCGCCGTCAAACCGGGCACGGTTTGGGTGGCTGGCTGGATCGGGCGAGCCGATGTAGAGGTTGTTTGAAGTGTCAAAATTCAAATCGTCGCTCAATCCATGGTTTCTTCCATCATTAGTCGGCACCCCGTTGACATAGAATCCGGCCTCCTTGGATTTGTCATCGATGGTAAACGCCACATGGATCCATTCACCCAGGTGTTGGTTGACCCATCCGCCATCGGTGGCAAAGTCGTAGGAACTGCTGATGAAGGAAAGGTCGTGGTCGGCATTCTGATTCAACATGAGTTCATATCCCCCATAAGCCTTTGGCGGCTGGTTGCCGCCCTTGCACAACAACACGGGAAATTCATGCGGGATGGAATTGGGCCTGATCCAGGCCTCGAACGTCAATTGCCGCGTCTCCTGCATGGAGACCAGCGCCGGGTTATTTCGGACCATGACCGGGCCATCGGTGTTCAGGCTGGGGACGGTGTCCGGATCGGTGCCGACGTTCTTTTTGGTGTCGCCATTGCCCGACCAAAAAAGCACCAGCCCGCCTTGTGCCGTCGTCACTGGTAGATTGGCGACCGAAATCCGCTTCACCGAATCCGCCGGGAGTTCCACCTTGCCGAAGCCGGTCAGGATTTTAAACCGGGCATCCAGAAACGCGACCGTCAACACATCGCTGTTCGCGGTGGTCAACTTTGCGGTATTGGTGGAAACGCATTCCACGGAACGGATGTCTTTCACGGCGAGTTTCAAGTCGCCGAGCAGTTCGGAATGGAATTTGAAATTGCCCTCGACACTGGTGCCGGCCACGCGCGAGCCGTCGCGCAGTTCAAACGTAAGCTTGGGCGGCGGATTGGTATCGGCGGCGCCGGCGGTTTGAAAAAAGAACGAAACCAGGACCGCGACCAAAATGCCCGCACGGAGAATTCGCATGCTCCGAGCATGTTCCGGCGGCTTTGTGGCGTCAAGCGCGCTTCGCTTCAGGCCGTGACTTAAATTGACAGGGCGAGCGTCCGTAAATCATCTTGTTCTTCGCTGTTTTCGGTGGTGTAGCTGAAGGGATTCAAAAGACCAGAGTTGCCTTACAAGATTTCAAGCAAGCCATTCAGTTTGCTCAGGACTTTCCTGCCCATAAATTATTGTAAAATTAAGAATCACTTACCCGCATTGTTGCCTTGCAATGCGGGTAAGTTAATTTTATTGATTGCCGGCCGGTTTGTCGAGTTTGTAATGGAACATGTGGTATCTCGGAGAACGTATGGTATCCCGGGGAACGGGTCGTATTCCGGTGCCTCACTTCAATTTGTCCGGATTCAATCCGCGCAGTTCCTTCGGCAGAAAGATTCCGTCCTTGCGGATGAGCTTGCCGTCGAACCACACCTCGCCGCCGCCCCATTCCTTGCGCTGGATCAGGACCATGTCCCAGTGGATGGCGCTTTTGTTGCCGTTCCCGCAATCTTCGTAGGCCTGTCCCGGCGTGAAGTGCAGCGAGCCGGCGATCTTTTCATCGAACAGGATGTCGCACATCGGGCTCTGGATAAAGGGATTGAAGCCGAGAGAAAATTCGCCGATGTAACGCGCGCCCGGGTCCGTATCCAGGATCTCATTAAGCCGCTTGGTGTTATTTGAGGCGGCGTTGACGATTTTGCCGTCGTTCAATTCAAGGCGCACGTTTTCAAATTTTGTTCCCGCATAAAGCGTCGGGGTGTTGAACTGGATGGTGCCCTTCGCCGACTTGAGTGTCGGGCACGAGAACACCTCGCCATCGGGAATGTTCCGGGTGCCTTCGCATTTTTTTGCGCCGATGGCCTTGATGCTGAATGTCAGGTCCGTGCCCGGTCCTTTCAGATGCACGCGATCCGTGCGTCTCATCAACGTCTCGAGGGGGTTCATCGCCTTCGCCATCTTCGCGTAATCCATGGTGCAGACGTCGAAGTAAAGATTTTCAAACGCCTCGGTGCTCATGCCGGCCGCCTGCGCCATGCTCGGTGAGGGCCAGCGTAACACGCACCAGCGCGTCTTGTTCACGCGGTAATCCAGCACGGGACGGATGACTTTGGAATACATCTTCATCCGGTCGCCCGGGACATCGGCGTTTTCATTCATGTTGTCCGCTCCGCGCACGGCGATGTAGGCCGCCATCTTTTTCATGCGGAACATTTCGAGGTCGCGGACGTCCTTCGCTTGCGCCTCGGTGACGCCGAGGAGCTGTTCGCGCCCGACGCGGGTATGGCGGGTTTCCACGAATGGCGTCGCACCCGCCGCGCGCACGGCGCGGATGAGCGCGATGGTGAACCCGTCCGGCACATCGATCATATCCAGCAGGATGCGTTCGCCCTTTTGGAGCGCGCAGGAATAGTTCACGAGCAGCTTGGCCAGTTTGGAATAACGCGGGTCGGTCATATAGTCATCCAATTAAAAATTAAAAATGCAAAATGTAAAATTCAAACGTACCCGCCGGAAGTTGTCGTATGAAAGAAACGAAGGCGGCGAAGGTAGATTTGTTTAACTTCAACCTTTGCAATCCATGCACGAAAATGCTGTTAAACGGAATAAAATTATCGTTTAACAGTAAAAAGAAATTGACTTACATGATGTGCCGCCGCTAGCCTGTGTTCATGATTTCCTCGACCACAATCGGTTTGGCTATCTTGCTTGCGGTTTTCTACTTCATCTCGCGTCACAGGCACGGGGAGAAAATCGGCCGGTTGGGGCGGGTGAGAAAAGCCGGCCTTGTTTGTCTCGCACTGCTTTCAGTTTGTCTGCCTCTCGGCATTTACGAGTTTTTTGGTTTTTTGTTCGGCTGGCATCGTGTTCTCAGTCCGGACATCTACCGGGTGGTGGTGCTGCAGGAAGTTTTTGATTCGGTCAAAGAGATGCCGGCTGGAGTTTTCTGGCTTTGGATGGTGCAGCAAGGGCTTGCCTTTTTTTCAAGCTTCGTGTTGTTGCGCCTTTTCTGGCTTTACAGCCAGGGGATCATTTTTTCCGGAAGGAACATCACCTGCATCCGGGTGCAGGGATATTGCCTTATCATCATCAACTTGATTGATCTTGAAATGCAGCAATTCATCCGCGCCTCGTCCGTCAGTCTGACGCCGATACTTTACGGGCTGCTGATAATTTTCATAGCATGGATCATGGACGAAGGCCGGAAAGTTCAAGAGGAACAAGAGCTGACGGTTTAAGTTTATGCCTATCATCGTCAATCTCGACGTGGTGCTCGCGCAGCGCAAGATGCGGTTGAATGACCTTGCAGACGCCGTCGGCATCACGCCGCAAAACTTGTCAATCCTCAAGACGGGCAAGGCACGGGCGATCCGGTTTTCCACGCTGGAAGCGATCTGCGCAACGCTGGGGTGCCAGCCGGGCGAAATCCTGGAATATCGGGCGGAGCCGGCGGAAAATCGGGCCACTGAAATTCAAAATTAAAAAAGAAAGAAGGGGCTGTATAATAAGGAAGGCCGGAAATCAAAACGCTGCATAAGGACAGGATGAAATCTTCCCGGATTTTATCCGTGTGCATCCGTGTGCATCCGTGGTAAAAGTTCGCCGTGGTCTTTACCCGCAAAAATCTGGACTGGTGGTGCGAGCGCGGCATGGTGTTCCTGTTTCTGGCCATGCTGGTCTTTGCGCCGCTGGCGTTTGGCGCGGCGGAACTTTGGGCGCAGCTCGTTCTGGAGGCGATGGCGGCGGGGGTTTTCATCCTGTGGGGTGTGCGGCTCTGGCTGAAGGCGAACCGCCGTCCAAAAATCCTCTGGCCGCCGCTCGCCTGGCCGGTCATGGCGTTCACCGTCTACGCGATTTACCGTTATTTCACGGCGGACATTGAATACGTCGCGCGGATCGAGGTTTTACAGGTGATTTTGTTCGCTTTGCTGTTTTTTGTCGTCCTCAATAATTTGCGCGGACAGGAGGAAACGGAACTGGTCGCGTGGACGCTCATCACGGTGGCGACGGTCATCGCGTGTCTGGCGGTGGCGCAGTTCGTGACGCATTCGGATCGCGTGTGGAATGTCTATTCCGGAGCAATGACCCGCGGCACGGGCACCTATATTTCGCCGAACCATCTGGCGGGATTCCTGGAAATGATCCTGCCGCTGGCACTGGCCTTTCTGCTGGCGGGCAAAATAAAGATCGTGCCGCGCATCCTGCTTGGTTATGCGGTGGTCGCGTTGCTGGGCGGCTTGACGGTGACCTTTTCGCGCGCGGGCTGGGTGTCGGCGGCGGCGGGGATTTTTCTGACGCTCGGCATTTTGCTGGGGCATAAAAATCATCGTCTTCCGGCGGCGATTTTGCTGGCGGTGCTGTTGCTCGGCGGCACGGTGTTCGTGAACCATTATCTGGCAAAAACGGCGACGTTCGAGCAACGCGTGAAACCAAGCGACCCGGGCACGGGCGCGAATTATGACTGGGACACCCGGAGGCTGATGTGGGGGGCGGCGGAGCGGATGTGGCTGGATAATTTCTGGCTCGGCACCGGGCCGGCGCACTTTGATTATCGTTTCCGCGAATATCGCCCCACAGAATTTCAGGGACGTCCTGACCGCTGCCACAATGATTATCTGAACCTGCTCGCGGATTGGGGCGCGGTTGGCGGAATCATCGTGATTGGGGGCATGGGGATCTTCGTTTTCGGACTGATCAAAACATGGCCGCACGTACGCCGCGCGGAAAATGACTTTGGCAGCGGGCAGAGCAACCGCTTCGCCTTTTTTGTCGGCGCGATCGGCGGACTGGGCGCGCTCGCGGTGCATTCGCTGATGGATTTCAACCTGCACATTCCGGCGAATGCGCTCGTCGCCGTCACGTTGCTGGCGCTGCTGGCGAGCCAGTTGCGTTTTGCCACGGATAATTACTGGCTGCAGGTCTTCACGCGCGAGCGCATTTTGCTGACCGGCGTGCTCGCCCTGACGGCGGCGGTTTTTTTCTGGCAGGGATGGCGGGGCGGACGCGAATCGTTCTGGCTGGCGCGGGCGGGGCGGCAGCATATTTTTTCGCTTGAAGGCGCTGCGTTGCTGGAAAAAGCCTTCGCCGCCGAGCCAAAAAATTTCCAGACGGCGGATGATATCGGCGAATGTTACCGGATCCAAAGCCTCGATGGCGGGAACGATTACCGCCAGCTGGCGCAGACGGCCAACGGCTGGTTTGCTCGCGCCGCCGCGCTGGACCGGCACGACCCCCAGAGCCGGATGCGCTCGGGCCTGTGCCTTGACTGGCTGGACGACCACGTGGCGGCGGAAAAGATGCTTTATGAGGCCGGAGCCCTCGATGCCAACAGTTATTATTTCGTCAACACCCTTGGCTGGCACTATGTGCAGACGGGCGATTACCCGGCGGCCAGGGAGTGCTTCATCCGTTCGCTCTCCTTGTTTGGCGACAACGCAACGGCACGAAATTACCTTCAAATCTGTGATGAAAAGCTGGTGGAACGGGCCTCCGGCAGGCCCGTATTGCCGTCCGGTTATTAAGGTAAATGCCCGTTGACTTTTTTCGGGGTCGACGGCATATTCATAAGAGAAACATTAAGAAGTTTTTATGAGAATTTTTCAAACCGTGCTGGCGGTCGTCATTTGCCTCGGGTTGACCGCACCCAAAGTCGTGGCCCAGTCCCAAAAGGACAAGAACGGCTACGCCACATGCGTCCGGGTCGAGGGCATTGTCACTTACTCGCTCGGCAAAGGGCAGCCGGAACATCCGCTGGTCGCCGGCGCATATCTTGAGCCCGGCGCCATTGTGTTCACGAAGGACAACGGTATTTGTGATTTGATCCTTGGCAAGGCGATTGATCTCCCGCAGGCCAAGTGGTCCCCGGAACGCATCTCGCTTGCGCCGGACGCCGCCGTTCGTGGCTATGTCACCTACAAGCCGTCCGCCGACCAGAACGCCATCCGGCTCACGCCCAATTCCACCCTGGCAATCGACAAGTTGAGGGTGATCGACACGGGTGCGGATACCGTGAGCGACACGGAGCTTGACCTGCAAAAAGGTAAAATTTTTGCCAGCGTCCGTAAACTGAGCGGTGCATCGCAATACATCGTGAAACTGCCCAACGGCATCGCCGGTGTGCGTGGCACCCTGTTCAGCATCAGCGTGGATGGTGCAGTGGCCTGTTTTGAAAGCACCGGCGGCGGTGTCATTCTCGCAGTGACCTTGCCCGACAGTTCAACCCAGACTTTTGTGGTGGCACCCGGCCAGTTGCTTGATCCTGCCAACGGCCAGCCGGCCAACATCTCTCCACAATTAAATCATATCCTCCAGCAGGTTTTCGACGCCTTGCGCACGACCTTTTTCCAGGAAGTGGATTATGATTACGACCACACCCAATGTTTCATCTCGCCGACCACGGGCCATACCGGTGGTGGTCACGGTGGCGGCGGTGGTGGCGGTGGCGGTGGTGAAGGCCCATAGGAATTCCCATCCGGTTGATTTAAACCAGTGCAGCCTTGAGTTGCACTGGTTTTTTGTTTAATCCAACCGCGTGCAATTCAAGCAGCCCAAACGCGCGCCGTTGATCCTTGCTGTTCTGGTTCTGGCCTTCGTCTGTGGCATTCGGATCTGGAATCCCGACTTGATTGACCGCGCCGAGCGGATGACCTACGACCTGCGCGTCCGCCATGCCCAAAAAATCCCTGCTCCGGTGGCAACCAATCTGGCGTTTGTCGCGATTGAGGATTCCAGCATTGCCGCCGTGAATAGCGGCAAGGTCGGTGCTCTCAAACTCGGTTACCAGTCAGGACTTTACTGGCAACGACAGATATACGGCCGTTTGGTCGAAGAACTCTCCGCACAAGGAGCGAAAGCCGTATCATTCGACGTTCTTTTTGGCGAGCTTCGTCCAGACCATCCGCCGGTCCAGCTCGCCGACGGCAGTTTGATCGAGTCTGATGAATATTTTGCCGCACAATCTTATCGGGCGGGGAATGTCCTGCTTGCCGGGACACCCGAAGTTGTGCCGCCGGATTTATTCATTACCAACGCGGTCGCGCTGGGAGATATTTCGACCGAAAAAGATTCCGATGGAATCCTGCGCCGGGCCCGGGCTTTTAATGACATTCGCCGCTGGCACTACTTGATTCAGAAACTTGCCGAACTGCCGGAGGTCAAAGCCGAACTTTCCCGGGCTGCGTTCGTCCCCGGAAAAATTCTGATCCCGCAGAATGGAACGACCAATATCATCGAAATTCCTGTGGATGCGGACAATAATTTTCAAGTTGCCGATTTCATCGGCGACAAGCTGCCGCCTGGCATGGCGCCCAAGGCAAAGGCGTTCACCACCCGGCGCATATGGCACATGGGCATTGTGCTCGCCGCGCAGGAATTAAATCTGGATTTGGCCACGGCCGATGTGGATCTGCCGCATGGCAAAATTGTATTGCATGGCACCGGCGGTCTAACCCGTGTCATTCCTGTGGACCGGGACGGGTTTTTTTACGTGGATTGGCGGCTGACACCTGACGATACACGCCTTACCCGCGCACCCATGGAATTTTTACTCGCTCAGGACCGCCTGCGCCTGCTTGGGGAGACGAATGACTTGCGTGATGATTTTCGCGGCAAGCTGGTCATCATTGGCTCCGCCGCCCAGGGCAATGATTTGACGGATCGTGGCGCGACGCCGCTGGAACGCAACACGCTCCTCGTCAGCAAACATTGGAACGTCGCCAATTCTGTCATCACCGGCCGGTTCATCCAGTGCGCCCCGCTGGTGGCGGAGTTCCTCATCATTGTTTTGCTTGGCGCATTCACGGCCATCATCACCTGGCAGTTGCGCGCGGTGGCCGCGAGCGTGACCGTCGCACTGTTGATGGCGGCGTACTATGGCGCGGCGGTTTATGCATTCGACCATTTTCGCTGGTGGCTGCCCGTGGTCTATCCGCTCGCCGGCGCGATGCTGGCCATGCACGTCGTGCTGATGATCAACCTGGTCATGTTCGAGGAACAGGACAAGCGCCGGGTGAAGTTCATTTTCTCCAAAATGATCGCGCCGGAGGTGGTGAACGAACTGTTGCGTGCGGAGAAGCTTTCGCTGGGCGGATCGCATCGCGAAGTGACGGTGTTTTTTGCCGACGTGCGCGGCTTCACGGCCCTGACGGACCAGCGGCAGGAAGCCGTCGCCGATTTCATCCGCACCCGGCAGCTTGACGAAGCGACCGCTGAAAAGTTTTTCGAGGAATCCGCGCGGGAAACCCTGGAGACCGTGAATCTTTACCTGGCCGCCGTCGCCGAGGTCATCAAAAAGAACGGCGGCACGTTGGACAAATACATCGGCGACTGCGTGATGGCATTTTGGAACGCACCGGGCGCCAATCCGCAACATGCCGTTTGCGCCGTGCGCGCGGCGATCGATGCGCAGCGGGCGATCAATGAGTTGAATTTGAAACGCGAGGCTGAGAATCCCGGGCGGCAGGCGGAAAACCAGTTGCGCGCCGCTGACGGCCGGCCGGCCTTGCAACTGCATACCGCGCTGCACCTTGGCACCGGCATCAATTCCGGCCTGGTGACCGTGGGCCTGATGGGTTCGGAGGAACACGGTTTCAATTACACCGTTTTCGGGCGCGAGGTGAACCTGGCGAGCCGGCTGGAGGGCGTTTCCGGCAGCGGCCGTATCATCATCAGCGACCTGACCTATTTTCAACTCCTCCGCCACGCGCCGGAACTGGCCGCCACCTGCAAGGAACTGATGCCGGTGCAGCCGAAGGGCTTTGCCAATCCCGTGCGCATCTACGAAGTGCCGTGGCAGAATAAATAGTTGTTCGGCAGTATGTTAATTTAAGTCATTATGGCAAATCACAACAACTTCGGCACGGATGGGGCGGGTAGGGCGCGTCACTCCGTGCGCGCCGGCGTATGTCTGGCCAAGGGCGGCGCGCACGGAGTGACGCGCCCTACCTGCGTCGATTAAAACGAATGCCTTAATGTCATTGTGAAATGACATGCCTTCATGTCCGTGGTGGTTGACAGTGTCTGGCTTCAGTAGAATAATCCCGCCATGACGGTGATTGCCGACAATAAAAAACGCGTGACGCTGCCGATCAAACCCGGCGAGTGTTTTGATATCCAGTCCTTCGGTTCCGACAAATTTATCCTCACACGGCTCGCGCCGGTCAAACCGCGCAAGAGCCGAGTGACTTTCAAGAAGGTGGACGGTTATACGGTTGGCATGTTAGGGCATCCGATTGATGAAGCCGCATTGCGAAAGGCGCTGGTCGAGTTTCCATGTGGTTGATTTCAATCCCGGATTAGGTCTTTAATTATCACAGAATGAGAATTGCAATCTATCCCGGCAGTTTTGACCCGCCGACCAACGGCCATCTGGACGTGGTGAAACGCGCCGCGAAGTTGTTTGACCGCGTCATCGTGGCGGTGGCGAGCAACGAATCCAAGCACGCGCTGTTCACCAAGGATGAGCGCGTGGTGCTGGTGCGCCAGGCCGTGGCCAAGCTGTCGAACGTGTCGGTGGACTCGTTCGACGGGCTGCTGGTGGAATATGTGGCGGCGAAAAAGGCGCGGGCCATCGTGCGCGGGCTGCGCGCCGTTTCGGACTTTGAATTTGAATTCCAGCTCGCCCTCATGAACCGCAAGCTGGACGAGAACATCGAGACCATCTTCATGATGCCGAAGGATACCTACACGTTTTTGAGTTCGCGCATCGTGAAGGAAATCGCGCGGCTCGGCGGCGACGTGAAACAATTCGTGCCGCCCAACGTGCAGATCGCGTTGAAGAAAAAATTGAAGGGATGAAATTTAACCGCAGAGGGCAGAGAAAGTTGCCTGCTTTGCATGTTAGTGTGGTTGGCTGTACCGGGTACTTTGAAAAAGCGCTGCTTAATTTTTTGAACGACTTGATGTAAGATACCTCAAAGGTTTTAATTTATAATGTCGCTCAAAGTCAATTTACGCCAATTGGATGAACACGACGTCCGCCTGAAGGGCGAACTGCCTGTGGCGGAGCTGGAATTCGGCGTCCAGGACGAGCTGATCCGCCTGGAAAAGCCGTTGCGCTATGATTTGCAGGTCGAACAGTTGCACGACAGCCTGCTGGTGCGGGGTTCGCTCAAGCTGGTGCTGGATTGCGAATGCGTGCGCTGCCTGAAGGCTTTTCCATACAAGCTGGAACTGGACGAATGGGCGCTGCACCTGCCGCTGGAGGGGGAGGACAAGGTGTCCGTGGTGAACGATTGCGTGGACTTGACTCCATTCGTGCGGGAAGATATGCTGCTTGAATTTCCGCAACATCCGTTGTGCAAACCGGAGTGCGGGGGATTGAAGAAAAAAGCCATGAAATCCGGCGAAAAAAGCGAACCAAAGCCGGATTTGTGGGCCGAATTAAACAAACTAAAACTTAAATAATTTTGATATATGGGCGTCCCAAAACGTAAACCATCCACAAGCCGGATCCGTCAACGCCGCGCTTATAACAGTGTGCTCACGCTCCCCCAGCTGGGCAAATGTCCGCAATGCGATGCGCCGTATGTGCCGCATCGCGTTTGTCCGGCCTGCGGCTTCTACAAGGGCCGCCAGGTGCTGACCATCAACGCGCGCGCATAATCCTAATATTTGGAAGGGGACGGTGTGTCGAAGCGCCGTCCCTTTTTAATTTTTGAACTGGCGGTGCGCCGGTTCAGCCGTTAACAATTTTCCAATGCGAATCGCAGTGGATGTCATGGGCGGTGACCACGGTTGTGGTGTCGTCATTGCCGGCGTGAAACAGGCGCTTTCCGAGAACAAGGAAATCACCCGCGTTTACCTTGTCGGCAACAAGGCGGACATCCATGCCGCGCTCCCCGAGGGCGGTTTCCGCGACCACCGGATCAAGGTCATCCACGCCTCCGAAGTGGTGGAGATGGAGGACAAGCCGATTGTCGCGCTGCGCAAGAAAAAGGATTCTTCCATGGTGCGCGCCGCCGAAATGGTGGCGGATGGCAAGGCCGATGCGCTTGTTTCGCTTGGCAACACCGGAACACTCTTCGCTGCAGGTACTTTCAAGGTCGGCCGGCTCGCGGGCGTCGACCGCGGCTGCATCGCCACCGTCATCCCGCGTCAGGGCAATGAATTTGTGCTGGTGGACGCAGGCGCGAACGTCGAGTGCAAGCCGTTCCACCTCGCGCAATTCGCCGTGATGGGTAACATCTATTCGCGCGTGGTCCTCAAGAGGAAAAACCCGCGCGTGGGCGTTTTGAGCATCGGCACGGAGGATACCAAGGGCAACGAACTTTCGCTTGCGGCGTTTCAACTTTGCAAATCGCTCGATTTTAATTTCATCGGCAATGTCGAAGGCCACGACCTGTTCAAGGACCACGTCGATGTCGTGGTGTGCGACGGCTTTGTCGGCAACATCGTTTTGAAAACCGCCGAGAGCCTGGCGGTCGCGATGTTTTCGATGCTGAAGCGCGAGTTGATGAGCAACACGAAACGGCAGATCGGCGCCATGCTCGCAAAGGACGGTTTTCAAGCCATCCGCAGGCGCATGGATCCCGAAGTATACGGCGGTGCGCCGATGCTCGGCTTCAACGGCGTGGTGCTGAAGGCGCACGGCTCGGCGCGCGACCGCGCGGTGGCCAGCGCCATCCGGGTAACGGCGCAGACGGTCAAAAACCAGATAAA
Source organism: Candidatus Sulfotelmatobacter sp. (assembly GCA_035485115.1). Lineage (GTDB taxonomy): Bacteria > Verrucomicrobiota > Verrucomicrobiia > Limisphaerales > UBA11358 > UBA11358. Next base: position 15,093 of record DATHOG010000062.1, read on the forward strand.
CCAATCCATCACGCGCGAGATCGCCGCAGCCAATATAAAACTTGCCGAAGCCGAAAAAGCCCTGGCCGCGAAGTCAGACAAGGCCGCGAAAGAATGAAAAACCCCCGCGCAAATCATAATTTTCAGGGACGTACCTGCTCCATCACCGGCGTGGGTTCGTATGTGCCGGAAAAGATTCTCACGAATGCCGATCTTGAAAAGATGGTCGAAACTTCGGATGAATGGATAACCTCGCGCACCGGCATCAAGGAACGGCGCATCGCCGCCGCGGATGAATTCACGTCCGATCTGGCGACAAAAGCCGCTGAACGCGCCATGAAAATGGCCGGTGTCACGGCCGAACAGATCGATCTCATCATCGTCGCGACGCTCACGCCTGATATGCCGTTTCCTTCCACCGCGGCCCTGGTGCAGCGCAAGCTCGGCGCGATGCGGGCGGCGGCGTTTGACATGGAGGCCGCGTGTTCGGGCTTCATCTACGCGCTGGAAATCGGGATGCAATTCATCAGCACCCGTGCCTACGAGACGGTTTTGGTCATCGGCGCGGAAAAACTTTCGTCCATCGTGAATTGGAAGGACCGCAACACCTGCGTGCTTTTCGGCGACGGTGCGGGCGCGGCGATTTTGCAGCATCGTCCGGATTCAGAAGGCATCCTTACCGCCGTGATGGGTGCGGATGGCAACAAGGCCGATCTGCTTTCGATGCCCGGCGGAGGCAGCGCGTGTCCGGCCACGGCCGAGTCCGTCGCCCAAGGCCTGCACTATCTGCGAATGGACGGCAAGGAGACCTTTAAGAATGCCGTCAATGCCATGGTTTCCGCCGCGACCGAGGCGATGCGCCGTTGCGAGATCGACATCACGAAAATCAAGTGCGTGATCCCGCATCAGGCGAACCAGCGCATCGTCAGCGCCGTCGGGGACCGGCTGAACTGCACACCGGAGCAGGTTTTCGTGAATCTGCACAAATATGGAAACACTTCCGCCGCCTCCGTGGCGATCGCGTTGGATGAAGCCGTGGCGCAGGAAAAGATTTTGCGGGGCGACCTGGTTTTGCTCGTCGTGTTCGGGGCGGGCCTGACGTGGGGCGCGGCGGTGATCGAGTGGTAATTTGGCTAATCCAAACAATTTGACAGTCTAATTTGACGTCACGCAATTTCGTGTTAATTTGATTCTAGTTCTATGAGCGCTAAAAAATTCGTCAGTGGTAATATATTTGAGAAGCCAGTGACGGTTGTTGCGCGGCAGACAAATCTGGAATTGTCCGCCGATACCGTCTCCATCCATAAAAGCGGCATTGAGTTTCGCAGTCCCACGGCTTTCAAAGAGTGGAGTGAAATGACAGTGACGCTCCAGTCGCCCCTCGATGGCTCCCGGCTTTCCGCCAACGGCGTCATCGTGGCCTGCTCCGGCAACCGGCATCTCGGCTTTCATGTCTCGATGTTGTTTACCGACCTCAAGCCGCAGGACCAGGCACGTTTGAACGCCATGGCGCGCAAGGTCTGATTCAAATTTTTCAAAGCGAAATGCACAACCCCGAACAAATGTTCGGGGTTAATTTTTTGACCCTGCGCTATTACTTGCGTAGAATTATTTTTCCATGAAAATTTTACTGACGACCACTTCTTTCCAAGATACGCCGGGCGCCCATCATGATTTGCTGAAAAATACCGGTTGGGAAATCATCACCGCCCGCGGCCCGCTGAACGAGGCCGATACCCTCGCGCTCGTCGGCGATGTGGACGGCTACATCTGCGGCGATGACGCCATCACCCGCAAGGTCCTGGAAAAGGCGCGTCCGAAACTGAAGGTTCTGAGCAAATACGGCATCGGCGTGGACAAGATTGACGTGAAATCCTGCACCGAATTCGGCATCCCGCTGCTCTTCACGCCCGGGGTGAACCATACCACGGTCGCGGAACATAATTTCATGCTGCTGCTCGCGCTGGAGAAAAATTTTCTGTTCCACACCGATTCCACCCGCAGCGGCGACGCCAAGACGAATTGGAAGCGCAAGACCGGCCACGAACTGCTCGACAAGACCATCGGCATCATCGGCCTCGGTCGTATTGGCAAGGAGGTCGCCATCCGTTCCCGCGCCTTCGGCATGAACGTCATCGCCTTCGACGTTTATTGGGATGAAAAGTTTGCGAAGGAACAAAACATCAAACGCGCGGCGACGCTTGATGAGATCTATGCCGCCAGCGATTACATCTCGCTCCACACGAACCTGACGCCGGAGACGCGCGACATGATTTCCACCAAGTCGTTTGCAAAGATGAAAAAGGGCGTGCTGATCCTGAACTGCGCGCGCGGCGAGGTGGTGAACACGAACGACATGGTCGCCGCGTTGAAGTCGGGGCAGGTGGGCGGTTATGGCACGGATGTTTTGGACCAGGAACCGCCGGCGGCGGACCATCCGCTGCTCCAGCTGCCGAACGTCGTCTGCACACCGCACGTCGCCTCGCGCACTTACGAAAGCGTGGTGCGGCAGGCCACCTGCTCGGTGAAGAATCTCATTCTCGCGATGAACGGTGAAAAACCCATCGCGCAGGTCAACCCCGAAGTGCCGGTGAAGAAAGTGGTTTGAAAAATTCGGGTCTAATTTGAAAGCAACACAAAGAAAGTCGGCTGTAATTTTATGAAGAAAAAAATTCTCACTGTTTTCGGAGTGGGGATTTTGGCGTTAATTATTTTTTGTGCTGTCTGCTTATTTATACATTCCAGACTTGATGCCTCAAGCAAAGCATACGTTGA
>DATHOG010000063.1:0-41088 GCA_035485115.1 Candidatus Sulfotelmatobacter sp.
GGCGGCACGGACAACCATCTCATGTTGGTGGACGTCGGCGCGAAGGGGATCACGGGAAAAGAATCCCAGATCGCACTCGACGAAGCCGGCATCACCGTGAACAAAAACACGATTCCAAACGAGACCCGCTCGCCGTTCCAAGCCAGCGGCATCCGCCTCGGCAGTCCAGCCTGCACCACCCGTGGCATGAAGGAGAATGAAATGGCTGCGATTGCCGACATGATTTCCGAGGTGCTGATGGACATCAAAAACATCGAAGCTGCGCACAAGGTCCGCGCCCGCGTGCGCGAACTGACGGCCAAGTTTCCGCTGCCGTATTAATTGACCGGACGCATGTTCAAAGTCGGACAAAAAGTTGTGTTGGTGGACGATAAATGGCCGGAAACGGTCAAGGATCTTTACTGGCAGTTGCCGGTGCTGAACCAGGTCTATGTCGTCCGCGCCGTGCGCGTGGGCGTGAAGGCGGACGAACTCATAATGGACATGCGCCGCGTGCTGGAGCCGTCGCTGCTGCTCGTGAGCATCTATAATCCGACAAACAACGTCGGCGTTGAGGCGGGCTTCGCCGCGCACCGCTTCCGCGCGCTGGATGAGTTGAAACAGCAAGCCTCGGAAGAAGCCACCAAGGAAGACGAAGTGACGGTGTGAGAATCACGTTTGCGCCATATTTCAGCGCCGTAGGCGCGTAATCTTTGTAGCTTACGAGTCTAAAAGAGAATCAAGCTCCGTAGGAGCGGCATCGAATATGTCGCTCCTACGGAGCTTATGATTTTTGGCCGGACATTCTACAAATATGCCGCGCCTACGGCGCTAAACAACGCGTTACCGATGGCTGTAGGTTTGCTGTGCACCGCTTCACGCGCTTGATGAATTGAAACGGGAAAGCCGCCGCAGAAAACATCAAGGAGAAATAAGCGGGCTCGCAACCGATGCGGGTACGGGTTGATCTGGAATGGAATTGGTCTCGTCCTGTTCATATACGCGGTTGCCAGCGGGGTCAATAATGGTCGCAGTGATAAAAACGAGAATCATGGTTTTGAGAGCAACCGGATTATTGGTTGATTGCAGAAAGGCATCGCCCGGATCCTGCTTCCAAGTAGGTTGAAAGACCAGTGTTTGATTATCCCAGACATTCGCCTTGGTGGAGGTTTCCAGCGTTTGAAACCGGGGATCAAGTTGAGGCACATCGACTTCCTCGCCGGATTTTGTGTAGGCGGGCACCGTTTTATTGGTTGGGTCTGCATAACCGAGAAACTCTGTGTCCGATGCTGTGACCGGTAAGGAAACCGTATGTCCGTCAGATAAAACTTGGGGAAAAACATCAATTATAGGACCGGTTTCAACCTGGGCGGTTTGCGGAACCAGTGCGTTTACTCCGTTTATCTCGTTAGACTCCACAAACGCGTAATTCGTGATGACGGTGATGACGGACGTCGCCCGCATTTGGGTTTGTCTGCCGCTGGTGGTGGTGACTTCGGGTTCGCCCAAGTTTACCACGCCTTCCCGCTTTTCCAAAATTGCCCACTCGTTGGTAAATTCTTGATAGGTCAAAATGCCCGTCAACCCATTAGCCGCAGCCTCCGGTGTTGCAAATCCGTCTATGGGGACGTCTATGAATCTTGCTTTGATGTGAACCTGCGGCGGCACTGACGCCTGATTGGTTTCCGCTCCTGAAATATTCGCCAGCCGTTTCTTTAACGCCGCATTGTCCTGGTCCAGATCAGTTGTTTGGTTGCGCAACACGCCGGCCTCGCCGCGCAGCTTGAGCAGCTCCTTAAATTGTTCAACTGACAGCTTTTTCGAATCACCGGCTGACGCCAGCCGGTTGGACAAACTTTGATTGTCCGATTGGAGTTGCGCCAACTGCTCTTGCAATGCCGCATTGTCACCGCGCAGTTTTTCCTGTGCCTGATGCTGCATCACGATGGCGGCGACGACCCCGGCCGCCACGAGAGTTGCGAAGGCGATTTTAATTTTGGTCGCAGTCATAATTTTGAACAGGGTAATACCGGTTCCAACGGAAGAAATTGCCGTGGTGGTAAGTGATGCCGCCAGATTTGCCGGCGCAAGCTGGATGGCGTTCGCTGAAATCACCGGGGCTAACGACGTCGTGGTCGCCAGGCCGCGTTTGCCAAAAATGGCGCGTAATTTTTCCACCGCGCGGTCGACACGCATGCGCGCGGCATTTTCGTTCAGACCAAGTTTGGCCCCGACCTCGGCGAACGGCCGGTTTTCAAAATAGCGCAGCAAAATCGCATCGCGGTCGGTTTCCTTCAATTCGTGCATGGCGGCATCAAGCACGGCGGAAACCTGCTGCCACTCGTTTTCCAGCGCGGCGGTCGGGGGAGTACCTGCGCTATTTTGATGCTCAGATTCGCGCATAAACTTTTCCTCGCGGTCGCGGCGGCGGGTCTCGGTACGCACGATTTTGGCGGCGGCGAAATGCGCGCTGGTGTAAAGCCAGCCGGACAAATTTTCGCGCCGGGAAAGCGAAGCCGCCTTGCGTGCCAGGTCAGTGAAGACACTTTGGGCAACGTCCTTGGCCAGATGCACATCGCCGCCGGCCTGTCGCAGCGCGGCGGAATAGACGAGGTTCACATGGCGTTTCACGACCTCGGCGAAAGCGTCCTCGGAATTCGTCCGCGCAAAGGTGGCCAGCAGTTCGCAATCAGTCGTCATGTTTGGGCGTCATGTTTTTCAAGTTATAGCACCCGCGAACGGGGAAAGCGCACAAGATTTTCGCCGGCGGACCGCCAGATTTGTCACAAAATCCAAATTGACAGCACGGCGGGATTACGTCAAATTAGGCGGGTTGACTGCGAGATTCCCCTTGTCGGTTTAAGTGACTTAAACCGGTCGGCAAATCCAAATTGAACTTTTTCCTGACCAGCCCGTCCAATGCGGGACAATTTCCGCGCATTGCCCCGCTGGCGGCGGAATCCGGTCACCAACCATAAATTTTATGCCCCGTATTTCCAAAAAAAAGAAAGAAGCTGAACCGTCTGCACCGGAAACCGCAACGATGGAGGCCCCCGTTTCCGACGTGCAAACTGAACCCGCTCCGTCGGTAGAAAAGTCCGCCCCGCGCGGAAAACAGAAAAAAGCCGCTCCGCCCGCGCCCGCGCCCGCCCCGGTGCCGGTGCCGGTTGAACCACCTCCGCCGGCCGAACCTGCCCAGGAACGCACGGTCGAAAGTGTAAAGGCTTCCGCGCTGGCCGAGGCGGAAAAAGATGCCTCGGAGGCACCGCGCAGTTCAGCGGAACTGCGTCCGCCATCCGCGCCGTTTGAACATGCGAACGATGACTGGCGCCCCGGCGCCGGCGTCGAACGCCGCGGTTATCAGCGCGATAAAATCGCCTCCTCGCTCAACATCGCCAAGTTGCAAGGGATGCAGATGGGTGAGCTGAACATGATGGCCAAGGAATATGGCGTGGAAAATTTCGGCACGATGCGCAAGCACGAGGTCATTTTCCACATCCTCGAACGCAATGCGCAGCGCGCGGGTGTTTTGTTTTCGGAAGGCGTCATCGAGGTGTTGCCGGAGGGCTTCGGCTTTTTACGTTCGCAAAGCTTCAATTATCTGCCCTGCCCCGAGGATATCTACGTTTCGCCGTCACAGATCCGCCGTTTCGATCTGCAGACCGGAAATCTGGTTGCAGGCCAGATCCGGCCGCCCAAGGAAAAGGAGAAATTCTTTGCGCTGCTCAAGGTCGAGTCTGTCGACGGCGAAGAGCCGGACAAGGCGAAGGACAAAACTCATTTCGACAACCTCACTCCGCTGTTCCCCAACAGGCGTTTCATCCTCGAATCATCAGCGGAAGAATTGAACATGCGCGTGCTTGATCTCGTTTGCCCCATCGGCAAGGGCACGCGCGGCCTCATCGTTGCGCCGCCGCGCACGGGCAAGACGGTGTTGATGCAGAAAATCGCGAACTCGATCCTGAAAAACAACCCGGAATCGTATCTGTTCATCCTGCTCATCGACGAACGTCCCGAGGAAGTCACCGACATGGAGCGTACCTGCAAGGGCGCGGAGGTGATTTCGTCAACCTTCGACGAACCCCCGGAGCGCCACGTACAGGTGGCCGAAATGGTCATTGAAAAGGCGCGCCGCATGGTCGAACACAAAAAGGATGTTGTGATCCTGCTCGACTCCATCACGCGCCTCGCCCGCGCCTATAACACGGTCCAGCCGCACTCGGGCAAGATCCTTTCCGGCGGCGTGGATGCGAATGCGTTGCACAAGCCGAAACGCTTTTTCGGCGCGGCGCGCAACATCGAGGAGGGCGGCTCGCTCACCATCATGGCGACGGCGCTGGTGGATACCGGCAGCCGCATGGACGAAGTCATCTTTGAAGAGTTCAAAGGCACGGGCAACATGGAAGTCCATCTCGACCGCGCGCTGGTTGACCGCCGTATTTTCCCGAGCATCAACATCGAGCGCAGCGGCACCCGCAAGGAAGAACTGCTCTATCATCCGGACGAATACAACCGGGTCGTGGTGCTGCGCCGCGCCCTCACAGGTGTCCCGCCGGTCGAAGCGATGGAATTGATGTTGAACAAGCTCAAAAAGACCAGGACGAACATCGAATTCCTGCTGAACATGGGCGTAAGTTAAGTTTTCATCGCTCATTTTTTGCGGGCGGCGGAGCAATTTTTGGTTAGTGAAAGCCAATCAAGGTTTCGCCAGCGGGGCAGTTTCAGCTACATTGGAGCCACGAAAATGAAACGTATTTCAATCTCCACCCTGGGTGCCGTCGTGCTTGCGGTCACGCTAACTGGCTGCAGCCGTGACAATGTGCAGGTCTACCACGTCGCCACGAACGAAACCGTCCTCCCGCAGGCTCCTGCCGTGGCGTCCGCATCCCCTGCCGCCATGCCGACGTCGATGCCCGGTGATATGCCCGCACCGGACAACAGCGGTCAGCCGCAATTGAAATACACGCTGCCCGACGGCTGGAAGGAAAAGCCGCTCACCCAAATGCGCGTCGCGAGTTTCACCGCGTCCGAAAATGGAAAAGACGCGGACATCAGCGTCGTTCCCCTCGGCGGCATGTCCGGCGGCGATCTGGCGAACGTCAATCGCTGGCGAGGACAGGTCGCTCTGCCGCCGATTGACGAAGATGCTTCGACCAAATCCGCCGAATCCGTCGCCATCGCGGATAAAACCGGATCGCTTTACGATATCGCCGGCACGGAAACCGGCAGCGGCGACCAGGTGCGGATTCTGGGGGCGATTTTGCATGGTGACGATGCCGTCTGGTATTTCAAAATGACCGGTGACGCGGCGCTCGTGGAAAAACAAAAACCGAACTTCATCGCGTTCCTCAAGTCCGTGGACTTCGGCAAACTGCCGCCGCCATCGACCATGGATTTAAGCAAACTTCCCGCCTCCCATCCCGATATTTCCGCGATGGGCGCAACTGCCGCCCCTGCAACCGATGCCGGCGATCAACCGGCCTGGACCGTGCCGGCTGGCTGGCAGCCCGGACAGCTCGCACAATTCCTCGTGGCGCGGTTTGTGGTGAAGGGCAACGGCGACGCTGGAGCGACCGTCAATGTCAGCCAGCTTGTCGGTGATGGCGGAGGTCTCGTTCCGAACGTGAATCGCTGGCGCGCCCAACTTGGTCTCCCACCCGCAAGTGACGATGACATTGCCAAACTGGCAACGATTGACGCCTCGGGTTCAAAAGCGACTGTCGTGGAAATCAGCGGCATCGACCCGCGCTCAAATAAACCGGCCAGCCTCGTCGGCGTGGTGTTGCCGTTGACCAGCCAGACCTGGTTTTACAAATTGATGGGCGATGCCAGCGTGGTCGCCGCCCAAAAGGACGCGTTCATCAAATTCGTGCAGTCGGCAAAATATCCGTAACGGATTCGCTCCCCGATGTTCATCCAAAAAACAGTCAAGGTCTTCACCTCGCTCAAGCTGACGGTCACGCTGCTGGCGTTTTCCATCGTGCTCGTCTTTGTCGGCACGATTGCGCAGGCGGACGAGGGTCTTTATGGCGCGCAGGCGCACTACTTCAAACAATGGATCGTCGTTGGCGCAAATTTTTTCGGGCACAAGATCCCGATCCTGCTGCCCGGCGGCTATCTGCTCGGCGTTTTGCTGCTGGTGAACCTGGTATGCGGGCATATTTACCGTTTTGAATTAACCTGGAAAAAAATCGGCATCCAGCTCGCGCACGCCGGCGTGATCGTGCTGCTCGTCGGCCAGCTGGCGACGGACATGCTGGCGCGGGAATTACAGATGGAATTTTCGGAGGGGGAATCGCGCAACTACTCGCAAAGCTCGGCTGACTATGAACTCGCCGTGGTCAACGGCACGGAAGTGACTGCGGTCCCGGCCAGGCTGTTGAAGGTTGGCGATGAACTAAAGATTTCCAGCCTGCCGTTTGCGATCCGCGTGAAAGAGTTCTGGAAAAACTCCGAAATCAGCTTCCGCCCGCCGATGATGACAAACCTGCCGCCGCCATTGGTGAACAACGGCGTGGCGCGTGATTTCAATTTTGTTGACGCAGCGGAGGAAAAATCACCCGACAAACGCAATATCCCCACCGCCATCATCGAATTACTTGGCGATAAGAATTCCTACGGCGACTGGGTGGTGTCCGGCTGGTCCGGTGATGAAAGCATGATCGCCGACGTGCAGCAGCATTATGTGGAGGATTACGGCCCCATGCTTGGCCACAGCATCGCCACGCGGCTGACCACTCCGCAGAGCGTCACGATTGACGATCATACTTTCACGCTGCTGATGCAGCCGGTACGGGTGCGCCACCCGTTTTCGCTGACGTTGCTCAAGGCCACGCACACGGTCTATCCCGGCACGGACATCCCGAAGGATTTTCGCAGCCGCGTGCGGGTCGAAAATCCGCAGACCGGTGAAAACCGGGAAGTGGAAATTTCCATGAACCATCCGCTCCGTTACGGCGGCTATACCTTTTATCAATACCAGATGTCGGCGGGCCAATTGGTTGAGCAGGCCGGCCAGATCCCCTACTCCGTGCTGCAAGTCGTGCGCAACCCGAGCTGGTTGACACCCTATATCGGGTGCGGCATGGTGGGAGTGGGATTGATGATCCAGTTTTTGTTTCATCTCGTGAAATTCGTCTCGAAGCAAAAGCCAAAATGAAAAGAATTTTTCAAAAGTGGTTTCCGCCGCTGCTGATGTTGATCATGGCGCTGTGGTTCTTCGGCCAGATGCAGCCGCCCAAGGACAAGGATTTCGCATTTAATGAGTTTGGGCGGGTGCCGGTCGTTTTTGACGGCCGCGTGAAACCGTTTGATTCCGTCGCGCGCAATGCGCTGTTACAGATCCGCGAAAAACAGACCTTGAACTGCGAGCCGTGGAAGGAATGGAATCAAAATCCCAAGATGATCTCCGCGACCGAATGGCTCGCGAACCTGATGATGAACCCGTCCGTGGCCGACGCCTGGCCGGTGTTCCGCGTGGACAATCCCGACCTGATCTCGCTGCTCAAGCTCCCGGACAAAGGCCCGCTTTCAGACGGCAAACATTATTCGTGGAACCAGATTTTCACCAACCTTTCCGTGCTGGAACAGCAATACACCCGCATCGAGTCCGATACCAACACCCCCGAGTCTGAACGTTCTGCTTTCGAGCGCGCGGTCGTGAAAATGCACGAGCGCGCCGGCGTCTATGACCAGTTGAAAAATACGTTGCAGCCGGAAAATGCGGACGACTGGCCGGCGGAACTCGCCGCTTATGGGAAATTGATGCCCGATGGCGTCGCCGCCGCGAAGGCGCAACAGGCGGGGCAAAAATTTGACGAACAGGTTTTCAACCAGTTCGCCGGTTATATCAGCGTGTTCCAATTCATGAGCAGCCTGGAGCCGCCGCTGGTTTTGCCGCCCTCGGAAAATTCCAAGCAATGGCGGCGCATGGGCGACGCCCTGCTCGACGCGCCGCGCGGCGTGGCGATCGACGATTCCATCCGGGATTACGCCAAAATGTGCGGCGCGCTCGCGGCCAACAAGCCCGATGATTTCAACGCCGCCGTGCGCGACCTGCAATCCAGGCTCATCACCACCCAGCAACCGGCGCTGGCCAAGGCGCGCGCGGAACAATTCTTCAACCAGATGGAGCCGTTTTACGGCGCGATGGTCATCTATGTGCTGGCCGGGCTGCTCGCGATCTTTTCGTGGTTCAACCTGTCCGAAACCTTGCGCCGTTCCGCCGTGTGGCTGGTCGGCCTCGCGCTGGTCATTCACACGACGGGTCTGGTCTACCGCATGGTTTTGGAAGGACGTCCGCCGGTGACGAACCTGTATTCGTCCGCGATCTTCATCGGCTGGGGTGCGTGCGTGCTGGGTTTGATCCTGGAAAAATTCCACAAGAACGGCATTGGCGCGGTCGTATCGGCCGGCATCGGTTTCATCACGCTCATCATCGCGCATCACCTCGCGCTGGAAGGTGACACGATGGAAATGATGCGCGCGGTGCTGGACACGAATTTCTGGCTGGCCACCCACGTCGTCGCCGTGACCACCGGCTACGCAAGCACGTTCGTGGCGGGCTTCCTGGCGCTGATCTACATCCTGCGCGGCGTGTTCACCAAGACTTTGGATGCGGAGACCGGCAAATCCCTCGCGCGCATGATTTACGGCATCGTTTGTTTTGCCACGTTGTTCAGTTTCGTCGGCACTGTCCTCGGCGGCATCTGGGCCGACCAGTCCTGGGGACGTTTCTGGGGCTGGGATCCGAAGGAAAACGGCGCGCTTATCATTGTGCTGTGGAACGCCCTCATTTTGCATCTGCGCTGGGGCGGCATCGTGCGCGAGCGCGGTCTGGTGGTCTGCGCCATCGGCGGCAACATCGTGACAAGCTGGTCATGGTTCGGCGTGAACATGCTGGGCATCGGCCTGCACAGCTACGGCTTCACGGACGCGGCTTTCAAATGGCTCATTGCCTTTGTCCTCAGCCAGCTTGGCTTCATCGCCCTTGGCCTGCTGCCGGTAAAATTCTGGAAAAGCTTTTCGACACGTGCGGCGTAGACTGCGGTCTGGGACCTGTTGGTTCGGATATCGAATCCCACATGGTGGAACGAATACATCACCCCGGCATTATGGCAAATTGTGAGCGGTCAACGGCTCGGATGGTTCTCGCGTAAGCGAACATGTCCATCTGCTGTTCCTTCTCCCCGAGGGAGAAGGTCAGGATGAGGGGGAAGGCGACGCTCATTTCAAATTGTACGGTCCTAAAATTTGGATGACCACTTTCCCCTCACCCCGGCCCTCTCCCTCGGGGAGAGGGAGAAACGCTCGCAGCGTCTCGACGCTAGAATGCGGCGGATTGTTTAGATTCACACTAATCACGGAATCGCAAAACGATTTGTGTCGAACCCGGTTTGCTGAAGATAATTTTGCAGGCTCGCTGAAGTCGTCGATTGCACGCTACCGTCTGCGAAACCGAGGTTGCCGGATCTGATGTGGCGCGTTGGCTGCCAGGCCACATAATCATTTGTCCAAAATGAGTTTAATCCCGACTTCACCGGTTTGCCGCCTACTTCAAAATTGCAATCCCCACTTAAGATCATCTGGGGATTGTCGTCATTCGTTACATCTGCGCTAACGAAATAGCTGACATTGCTTGCGGAAAACCCGGTAAAGGTGTTGGTCCAAAATTTACCCGTATCCGCAGGGCATAATAAAAACTTCGTCGTGCCGCCCAACTCATTCGACATGGCGAGAAATGTCTGAACCACGTTGCCAGTTTGGACCATTTCCATTGAGCCACCATTCGTGATTGAAACACCCGTCGGAAAACGGACCATACTGTCGCCACTCCAGACTTTGCAGGCAAGGATGATACATTTCTGATTGTTGACGCATTGGTTTCTTAAAGAGCGTTGACGCGACCTACTCAGCATCGGCAAGAAAACGACCGCAAGAACCACGACAAGGGCAAAGACCATACCGATTTCAAGCAGTGTCATCGCTGCTTCGCGATTACCGGAAAGGCGCAATTTCATGGAATCGCGAAACGGTTCGTGGCAAAACTGGTCTGATGAAGATAAATCTGCAATCCCGCCGAAGTCGCGGATTGGACGCTGCCGTCGGCCAGACTAATGTTACCGGAATTTACATGGCGAGTCGCCTGCCAAGCAACCGGGTCATTAGTCCAAAACGCATTCAGCCCGGATTTCACTGGCACCCTTGCAAGTTCAAAATTGCAGTCACCGAAAGTCATCGTTTGTGGATTAATATCATTGGTGATGTCCAAACCGACAAAGTAGCTGATGTTGCTGGAGGTCAATCCTCCAAAGCTAGTTGCTGAACTTCGAGCAACATCACCAGGACAACAAAGAATGTATGGCGTGCTCAACTCATTCGACATAACCAGAAAAGTCCGGACCACATCGCCTGTCTGCACCATTTGCATCGAACCGCCGTTGGTTATGAAAACGCCCATCGGAAAATAGCCGTGGTGGTCATCTTCCCAAACCTTGGCGGCGGTGCTTATGTTCATCAGGTGGTTGATACAATGGATTTTAACCGCCCGGTTTTGCGCCTGATGTAGCATCGGCAAAAGCAACACTGCTAGAACCGCGACGATGGCGATGACCACCCCGACTTCAAACAGCGTCATCGCTGCTTCGCGGTTTCTGGAAAGTTGCACTTTCATGGGATCGCGAAACGGTTCGTGGCAAAACTGGTTTGCTGAAGATAATTTTGCAGGCTCGCTGAAGTCGTGGATTGCACGCTGCCGTCGGCCAGACCGATGTTGCCGGATTTGATGTGCCGGGTCGCCTGCCACGCTACGGGATCGTTGGTCCAAAACGAGCTCAGGCCGGGTTTCACCGGCACGCCGCCGGTTTCAAAATTGCAATCCCCGGAAAAAATCATTTGCGGGTCCGCATCATTAGTCACGTCCACTCCGACGAAGTAGCTGATATTTTTATTGGAAAGTCCGGCAAAGTCATTGGTCCAAAATTTTCCGGCATCATCGGGGCAAAACAAAATCTTAGGCGTACTCAGCTCATTTGACATCACGAGAAAAGTTTGAAGCACGTCGCCGGTCTGAACCATTTCCATCGAACCACCATTCGTGATGGAAACACCCATCGGAAAAATATCGCCGTTGTCACCTTCCCAAACTCTGCCGACAAGGTTGATTTGCTTCAGACGGTTAATACAGGAGACTTTTAAAGAACGGTGCTGCGTCCGGCTCAAGGTCGGCAAAAAAAATGCCGTCAGAACCACTACGATGGCGATGACTACTCCGACTTCAAACAGCGTCATCGCGGCGTTGCGTTTGGGGGAAAGGCGCGGTTGCATGACCGCGAAAGTTCAGGGCTGCCCGGTGCTCTTGACCGCGTTCAAGGCGACGATGATGAGGACAACGATGACGATGAGCAGGACGACACCGCCAATGATGAAATACATGTTGGCCTTGTTCTTCTTCTTGGAGAAGACCTTGTTGGTATCGAATCCGCCCTGGCGTGTGCCGCTCTCTTCGAGATCGCTCAGGCTGACGCCGCGGGTCATGACCATCGTGCCGCCCTCCGACCGTTTTGGAGCCGGCGCGGGAGCGGGGGCCGGGGATGCAGCCGCGACGGCCGGCGCCTGTTGCGTGTTGACGGGTTTGCCGTCGTCAATCCTCAGTTCGACCTGGCCGAAACGGAGCGTCTGGCCGAGCTTGAGCGGGGCCTCGGAAATTTTCTCGCCGTTGATGTAGGTCCCGTTCGTCGAGTTCAGATCCTTGATGACGATGTCGGTGCCATGCAGCAGGATTTCCGCATGCCGGCTGGAAACGGAGGCATCCGCGATCTGGAACGTGTTTTCCTCCACGCGGCCCACCGTAGTACGCTCGACATTTAGTTCGAGCGTACGGCCAGTCATGCCCTGGTTCAGGATAACAAGCTTCGCCATAGAGATTTCAGAATTATCGCGCTGCAGCTTTTCAAGTCAAACGGAAATCCGACCGCTGCCAATTTGGTTCACTACCACTCTACATTACCTTGATTAAGTTTGGATTAAGAAACCGGACCATATGCGACCGCTGTCCGGTTCTCAATCAACCATGCTGCTCGATCAATTTGCGGAACTCCGCAAACAGCGGCGTGGAATCGTGCGGTCCGGGCGAGGCCTCGGGATGATACTGAACACAATACACCGGCTTGGTCTTGTGCCGCATGCCTTCCACCGTGCCGTCGTTCAAATTCACGCGATGCACCGCGACATCGGACGGCAGCGATTTCGCATCCACGGCGAAACCATGGTTTTGTGAGGTGATCTCCACCCGCCCGGATTCCATGTCCTTGACCGGCTGATTGCCGCCGCGATGACCGAACTTCAATTTGAAAGTCTTGCCGCCAAACGCCTGGCCGAGGATCTGGTGCCCGAGGCAGATGCCGAAAATCGGGATGCCCGTGTCCAGCAACGTCTTCACTTCGCGCACGATATAGTCCAGCGCGGCGGGGTCGCCCGGGCCGTTGGAGAGAAAAATTCCGGCGGGCTTGTGCTTCAGGGCGTCCTGCGCCGTCGCCGTGGCGGGCAGAACCTGCGTCGCAAACCCATGTTGCCGCAACCGGCGCAAGATGTTGTATTTCATCCCGTAGTCAAACGCCACGATCGGGATGTCCGCCGGCGGCATCGGCTTGCGGACGTTCCGCGCATCGGCAACCTTGTTGCCGCGTACCACGTCAAACGCCGCGCTTTGTTCATCTTTTTCATCCCAGCGGAATGCCTGCTTGTGCGTGACTTCCTTGACGTAATCCACACCGACGAACACAAATTCCTTCGCGCGCTTGACTGCCTCAGCTTCGGAAATATCTTCGGTGGTGATGAAGCCATTCAAAGCACCGCGCACGCGGAGTTTTTTGGTCAGAGCCCGCGTATCAATCTCCTGGATTCCTGGGATGCCATTTTGCTCCAGATATTTTTCGAGGGATAAATCCGCACGCCAGTTGCTCACGACCGGCGACACCTCGCGCACCACGAAACCCGCCGCGTGCGGCCGCCATGATTCCACATCCACGAGATTCACGCCGTAATTGCCGATGAGCGGATAGGTCATCGTCACGATCTGGCCGCGATACGAAGGGTCGGTGAGGATTTCCTGATAACCGGTCATCGAGGTGTTGAAACAAACCTCGCCGCAGGCCGAGGCGCGCGCGCCAAAACCGGTGCCGTGAAAAACCGAACCGTCTTCGAGGGCTAGAATGGCTTTCATCAAATCGCCACAGAATAATTTTTTACACGCAACGGTTCAAGCGCGAACGCGAAAGCTCGTTTATTTTATTTTCGTCCGCAGCCGGCTCGGCTAGCTTGGAACCAAGGAGAAATCAGATGCGTCATATCCAACAGAAATTATCCGTCGCCCGCGGCGAACAGCGCGCCGAGCTGCTGTTCAAAAACGCGCGCGTGGTCAATGTGTTCAGCGGCGAAATCCACAAGACGAATGTCGCGGTGGAAGACGGCCGCATCATCGGCTTCGGCGATTATAAGGCAAAAAAGACGGTGGATCTCAAAGGCGCTTATCTCGCACCGAGCCTGATAGACGGACATTTTCATGTCGAGAGTTCGATGCTCACCGCCCCGGAATTTGCACGCGCCGTGGTTCCGCATGGCACGGGCGCCGTAGTGATCGACCCGCATGAATACGCGAATGTGCTCGGGCTGGACGGCATCCGTTACGTGCTGGAATCCACAAAAGATCTGGCCGTGGATTTCTTCATCATGCTCCCGAGCTGCGTGCCCGCGACGCATCTCGAAACCGCCGGCGCAAAGCTCACCGCCGACGACCTGAAATTGATGATGCACGATGAACGCATCGCGGGCGTGGCGGAACTGATGAATTTTCCCGGTGTGTTTCTCGGCTTTAAAAGCGAACTCGCCAAAATCGCCGCCGGCAAAGGCAAGGCGATCGATGGACATGCGCCGGGCTTGCGTGGAAAAAACCTGAACGCCTACGCGCTCGCCGGCGTGCGTTCGGACCATGAGTCGGTGGATGTCGCAGAAGCACGCGAAAAATTGCGGCTGGGCATGCACATCCTGTTGCGGGAAGGCAGCACCGAACGGAATCTCGAACACCTGTTGCCGCTCATCAACCAGAACAATTTTCAAAACTGTTCCTATGCCACCGACGACAAGCTGGCGGGCGACCTCGTCAACGAAGGGCACATCGATTTTTGTGTCCGCAAATCCATCCGGCTCGGGCTTTCGCCGATCACCGCCATCCAGATCGCCACCATCAACACAGCGCGACACTATCGCCTGCATAATCTCGGGGCCATTGCGCCGCGTTACTGGGCGGATTTCATCGTCTTCGATGATCTGAAAAATTTCCGCGTGCGCCAGACCTGGAAAAAAGGTGTGCTCGTGGCTGAAAATGGAAAATTCCTCGGCAAGTCACCCGCCAAAACCCCGCTGCCGCGCAGTACGATGAATCTGCGTTACTCGCCGAAGGATTTGACCGTGAAGGCGAACGGCAAAAAGAAAATCCGCATCATCGAAATCATTCCCGATCAGATCGTCACCAAGGAATTCATCGCCGCGCCAAAAGTTCTGGGCAAAGAAATCGTCGCCGATACCTCGCGCGATATCTTGAAAATGGCCGTGGTAGAACGCCATCGTGCGACGGGCAATGTCGGCGTGGGCTTCGTTCGGGGGTTCAAATTGAAAGGCGGCGCCATCGCTTCCACCGTGGCGCACGATGCGCACAATGTCGTCGCCGCCGGCACCAACGATGCGGACATTTTGTTCGCGATCAAGCAATTGGAACGCTTGCAAGGCGGGCAAGTCGCCGTCGCCAATGGCAAAGTGATGGCGGAGTTGCCGTTGCCAATTGCAGGTTTGGTGACCGACCAACCGTTGCCGATTGCGATGAAGCTGATCGATGATTTGAACGCCGCCGCCCATGCGTTGGGCTGCGACCTCGCCGCTCCGTTCATGACACTGTCGTTTCTCGCGTTGTCGCCCATTCCCGCCCTGAAACTGACGGACCAGGGATTGATTGATGCGACCAAGTTGCAAAAGACCAGCTTGTTCGTTTAAGCGGCAGACAGTTTCGCGAGCGTTTCCGCCAGCACGCGCACGCCTTTTTCGATCTGTGCCGGTGAGGAAAACTCGTCGGGCCGGTGGCTGTAGCCCTTGTAACAGGGAATGAAAATCATCGTCGTCGGGCACACCCGCGCCATGAATAACGAATCGTGATACGCGCGGCTGACAAGGCGTTTGACGGAAAATTTTAAATTTTTTGCGACGCTCTCGGTGGTTGCAACCAGCTTCGCATCGCAAATTGCCGGCGGGTCGAGGTTCAACCGTTCCATCACGAGTCCGATCTTGCGTCGTTTGCAGATCTGTTTCACTGCCGACTCAATTTTTTTCAAGGCCGCGTCGCGGGTTTTTACATTCGTATCACGCAAATCTATTTCAAGATGAGCCTTGCAGGGAACGCTATTCACCGCGCCGGGTTCGATCTGGAAAATACCCGTCGTACCGACGGTATCGGGGCTGCCGCTGTTTTTGGCGGCGTGCTCCACCGCCAGGGAAATTTCGGCCCCGGCCAGAAGCGCGTCCCGGCGCCCGGGCATGAGCGTCGCGCCGGCATGACCACCGACGCCGGTGAGTTGGATCCGCAACGTGCTCGGGGCGGCGATTTTTTCGACGACACCGATGGCGATTTTTTCACGCTCCAAAATCGGGCCTTGCTCGATATGCAGTTCAACAAACGCGGCGTAACGGTTTTTTGGCAGTTTCACGAATTCCAAACCGCCCCGGCAACCGCCGCGCTTGCGCCAAAACTCCAGATTTTTCCCATCGCGGTCACGCAATGCACCGGCCTTTTGCAATGCAAGCACACCACCAAGCAGACGGCTGCCAAGACAGCCGATGCCAAAGCGCGTCGGCTCCTCGGATGTGAAAATGATCAGTTCGATGCTGCGCTTGGGTTGAAAGCCGGCGGCTTGCAGGGCACGGATGGCTTCAAGCGCACCGAGCACGCCCACCACGCCGTCGTATTTGCCGGCATTAGGAATCGCATCGATATGCGAGCCGGTGGCGACGGCGGGCAGCTTTTTTTGCAAACCTTCCCAGCGCGCAAAAATGTTTCCCACGGCGTCCTCGCGAATTTTAAGCCCGGCTTGGCGGCAGAGATTTTTTACAAATTTGCGTCCACGCAGGTCGGCATCGGAAAAAAGCACACGCGTCACGACCGGCGGCGAGGCCTCGGTGATGAGCGCGAGATCATCAATTTCCTTTTGGAGACGGTTTTTATTTACGGAAATTTTCACAACGGCGCGCGGTTCACGTCTTTGTAATAAATATAGCTGGATTTCGTCCTGCCCTGCGCGATGAACCATTGCGGACAGTAGCTCGCCATCCAAATCACATCACCGGCGGTCACGCGATGGCGATCGGCGCCCAGGCGGTAAATTCCACGGCCCGAAAGCATCAAAAGACCGTGCTCCATGATGTGGGTCTCCACAAACGGCAGCGTCGCACCGGGGTCATAGGTGAAAATATTGACCGCCATGTCAAACGACGGGTGGTCGGGCAGCAGAACCTGCAGCCGCGCGTCTTCGTGGCCGAGGAACGGCTTACCGGTGATGGCGTCCGCATGACCGGCGATGACGTCCGGAATTTTTTCGCCGGCCAACGGTTCAAATTTCTTTTGGAACACGATCAACTTCGTGCCTTTGCCGGCGCCGGTAATTTTGAACTTTGATTTTGGCGGCAGAAAAAGATAACTACCCGCAGCCAACTGGTGATTCTTGTTGTTGACCCGCGCGGTGCAGCCGCCGGTTTGAATGTAATAAAAATGCTCCAGCGCGCCAGTATCGCCCGCGCCAGTGGAAGTTTCATCCAGCGTGATGGTGAGCTGGGTGAAGCGCGGCCCGCCCATCACGGGCGCGATGTGGATGATGACCACGGCATTGCGCCAGCCGGGCAGCACGCTCGGCACAAAGCCGTCAGGCGTGATGAGCGCGTAGTTGCGTTTGACGACAGTACGCGTAAAACCAGTGCGTTCGGGCATATTATTTTGATGGGGTGATGAGTTTGCCACCGCCGGTTGCGGTGATCTTGCCGTCCTTAAAAATCGTGCGGCCACGCAAAATAGTCTGGACAATGCGGCCGGTCAACGCGCGTCCGACGTAAGGACTCTGTTGATGGCGATACAACAAATCTTCCTTCGCAACGGCGAACGTCTGTTTCAAATCCACGAGTGCGAGGTCGGCATCAAAACCAACGGCAATTTTTCCTTTTTGCGGGATCTTGAAACGTTCTGCGACATTCACGGAAAGCAAATTCGCGATGACGGAGGTTGCGATACCGCGGTTCACGCGACCTTCGGTCAACATCAGCGGCAACGTATGCTGCACGCCGGAAATGCCGCCCCAGACCTTGAAGAAGTTGTAGTTGCTCTTCATGTCCGGCGGCGACGGCGAATGGTCAGAGCCGATGGTTTTGACAAAGCCATTTTCGAGATAACGCCACAGAACATCCTGCGCGGACTTCGGGCGCAACGGCGGCGCGCACTTGGCCAACGCGCCAATTTTTACCACGTCATCCTCCGTCATCGCGAGGTAGTGCGGACACGTTTCGGCCGTGACATCCACACCCTGCGATTGCGCGCTGGCAATGAGCGCCACGCCCGCGCCGCTGCTGACATGCACGATGTGCAGCGCGCATTTCGTTTCCCGCGACATCTCGATGGCACGGTGGATAGCCTCGAGTTCCGCGTGGATCGGACGCGAGTTGAGATAATCCCGGACGGAAAAATTATCTTTTGCCAGGGCCGCAGCCACCAGCCTTGAAGTGATGGCATCGCTTTCGGCGTGGACGGCGACGAGCTTGCCAAGTTGCGCACAAATCTTCATGCCCGCCTTCAAGGTCGCGTTATCCACGCACTCAAAATCATCGATGCCGCTATTGGACATGAATGCCTTGAAACCGATGACGCCGCGCCGCGCGAGTTGTTCGAGCTTGTCGAAGTTACCGGGTACCAGCCCGCCCCAAAGCGCAAAATCCGTGACGGACTTTTCTTCCGCCACGATCATTTTTTCATCGAAGCTGCGCGTATCACACGTCGGCGGATGTGCGTTGAGCGGCATGTCAAAAAAGGTCGTGCCACCGCCGGCTGCGAGTGCGCGCGAGCCGGAGTCAATCCCCTCCCAATCCGCCCGGCCGGGATCATTGAAATGGACGTGTGAATCAATCACCCCCGGAAAAATGTGCAGGCCACGGGCATCAATTTCTTCGCGCGCCGGGCCGGCATCGCCCACAGCGGCAATTGTTTCACCGGCGATGGCAAGGTCGGCCTGCACTTCGCCGTCGGGTGTGACGAGGGTCGCGCCACGAATGATCAAATCCAAATCAGGCATATTTCGAGGCGAGAGTTTGGACGAAATCTGCGAGTACGCCAATCGCGGAAGCGACGTCGGCAGTCTTTACCGATTCAGCCGGATTGTGGCTGATGCCGCCTTTGCATCGGACAAAGAGCATGCCGACCGGACAAATCGCCGAGAGCGCAACGGCGTCGTGCCCCGCTCCGCTCGCAAGCTTCAAAATCTTCATTCCGCGTCCGGCGATGCATTGTGAAAAAAGGTTAACGGCTTTGGCATCACAGCGAACGGCATTCGTCTGCTGCACCGGCGCCCAATTCAATTTCAGTCCGCGCGACCTGGCAATGGTCTTCGCCTTCAGATGCAAAATGTTTACCGCGGCCCTGCGATGCCGGTTGTCTTGATCCCGCACATCGAGCGTGAGTGAAACATGACCGGGAATCACGTTGCTGGCACCGGGTGCGGCCTCGATTTTTCCAACCGTGGCGACCAGGCCGGATTTTTTTCCCGCAAAACTTTCGACGGTCGTTATAAACTCCGCCGCGCCTGCCAATGCGTCGCGGCGCAACCCCATCGGCACGGTGCCGGCATGACCGGCGGTGCCGACAAATTCCACGCACAAGCGGCTTTGTCCGGCGATGGCGGTCACCACGCCGACCGGCAGGTCATATTTTTCCAGAACCGGTCCCTGTTCGATGTGTACCTCGGCGTAACCCAGAAATTCATTTTTATCGCGACGAGCCTTGACGATCTGCTTTTCCCGTATCCGTGCAAGATCGGCAGCGGGCAACGTGCCGGCAAACGCACGGCTGCCGAGATAGGTGGTCTGGTAACGCACACCTTCTTCATCGCTGAATCCAGCGATTTCGAGGTTGAAGGGCAGCTCAACTTTTTGTTCGCGCAAGGATTGTACGGCGGCAATCGCGGCGAGGACCCCGAGCGGGCCGTCGTATTTGCCCGCATCGCGCACGGTGTCCAGATGCGATCCAAGCAAAAGGGTTTTTGCGTGTTTATTTTTTGAAGGCAACACGCCCAGCAGATTGAACGCCGCGTCTTCGCGTACCCGCAAACCGGCCTCGCGCATCCACGCGCCGGTGAGGCGGTTCGCGCGTTTCATCGCGGGCGAGGCAAAGGTGCGCGTTAGACGGTGCGGCTCCTCGGAGATCCTTCCGAGTTCGTCGCAACGGCGCTTCAACTGCCGCGATAGGTTGAGTAGGCCCATGGTGAGCACAGCAAAGGAACGTGATAACTTGCGCCGGCATCGGCGATGGCAAAACGCACCGGGACCTTGTCCAGGAAGCGCATTTTCGGCATCGGCGTCTGCCGGGCCGCAAAATAATCGCCGACATAAAAAACAATCTCGTAATGGCCGATCTTCATCTCTTCGGCAGACAGCAACGGCATCTCGGTGCGGCCGTCGGTATTGGTTTTCGCCGTCGTGACGAGGATCGGCTCTGCGCCGTCGAGCGACCAAAGTTCAATTTTCATCCCCGCCGCCGGACAACCATGCGCGGTATCGAGAACGTGCGTGCTTATTTTGGCAGCCATAAATTCAATCGAAGATTAAATCGCGCAGACGCAGTTCGGCAATCTTGAAAATTTCCGAGAGCGCGGCCGGGATCTCCTGCTCCCGCGAATGTTTCAAGCGGGATTCAAAGCCTTGCAAGATCGCCTCCTTTTTATTTAAACGCGCGCAGATAATGAACGGAAACCCGAATTTATTTTTATAAGCAGCGTTTTGGTTCTCAAACAAGGAAATTTCCTCCGGTGAAAGTTTGTCGAGGCCGGCGCTGGCCTGTTCGTTCGTGGATTCCCGGGTCAATTTTCCGGCCAGCGCAAGTTTGCCGACCAGGTCAGGATGCGCGCGGATGAGCGCGAGCTGTTTTTCCTCGCCGGAGCCCTTCACGGTTTCACAAAGCGCGTGATGCAGGTTTCCCAGCCCGGCGAACGGCTGTTGCACGTATGTTTGTTCCGCGATCCACGGCGAGTGTTCAAACACGGGGCCGATGACACGGACAAATTCACTTTGCCCAAGGCCGTTGATCTTATTGATGGAAAATTTGACGGCCATTTGATTTTTGGCGTGTCATCCTTTATTGCTGAGTTAAGATAACCAAGCGAACAAGGAAAGCGACATGAAATTAATCCATCACCGTTATGGCAAGGCGCGAGTCCGCGTGCTGAAAGTTTTTCGTTCCGGCAAAACCCATACGCTCAAGGAACTTGAGGTTTCCATCGCGTTACAGGGTGACTTCGACGCATCCTACACCAAAGCCGACAACCGGCTCGTGGTCGCAACGGACTCAATGAAAAACACGGTGAACGTCCTCGCGAAAAAATTTCTGGGGGCGGAAACCGAGGAATTTGGCGTCACGCTCGGTGAACATTTTTTGAAGACCTATCCGCATGTCAGTTGCGCGGAGATCGCCCTGGCGGAACGCAGTTGGGCGCGTATCCCGGTCGCGGGCAAGCTGCACGCGCACGCATTCACGGAGAAAAGCGCGGCGAAGCCGTTCGCCAAAATCACGGCGACGCGCGATGGAAAAAGAATCAAAACGGAAATCGAATCCGGCATCGAGGATTTGCTCATCCTGAAATCCGCCGGTTCCGGCTTTGAAAATTTCCTGCGCGACGGATTTACGACGCTGCCGGACACGAACGACCGCATTTTCGCGACAAAACTGAAGGCCACCTGGACCTACGCCAGGAAACCGGTCAGCTACCTGGCGATAAACCAAAAGATACTCGACGCGATGCTCGCGGTATTCGCGAAGAATCACAGCCCGTCGGTGCAGGTGACGTTGTTCGAAATGGGCGAGGCGGCAATGAAAACCGCGAAAACGATTTCCAAAATACACATCGCCATGCCGAACAAGCATTGCCTGTTGGTCAACCTTGCACCGTTCGGACTCGAAAACAAAAACGAGCTGTTCGTGCCGACCGACGAGCCGCACGGCCAAATCGAAGGCACGATCGCACGTTGAATTTCAAAGCGCGGAGAACGACTCGTCCAGAACCGCGAGCAGGAAATCGGCATCGGCCTGGCCGATGCACATCGGCGGCGCGAAGCGGATGGTCTGACCCCATAAACCGCCCTTGCCGATGAGCAGGCCGAGTTCGCGCGCACTTTCCAGAACCTGCTGGCATTCGGGCGACGCCGGCTGTTTCGTGGTGCGATCCTTGACCATTTCAATGCCGAGCATCAAACCCTTGCCGCGCACGTCGCCGATGACCTTGTGTTTCTCCTTCAGCTTGTTCAGCCCGGCCAAAATGTAATTGCCCATCTTGTGTGAGTTGGCCTGTAAATTTTCCTTCTCGATGACTTCGAGAACGGCCTTGCCGATGGCGCTGACGACGGGGTTGCCGCCGAACGTGTTGAAATGCACCTTGCCGACGAGCGCCTGCGCAATTTTTGGCGTGGTGACGACCGCCGCGAGCGGGCAACCGTTGCCAATGCCCTTGGCCATCGTCACGATGTCGGGGATGACGTCCTGGGTCTCAAATCCCCAGAAATGCGTTCCGGTACGACCAAAGCCCGTCTGCACTTCGTCCGCGATGCACACGCCACCGGCGGCACGGACGTATTCGTAGGTCTGCTTCAAGTAACCTTGCGGAAATTCCACGAAGCCGCCGACACCCTGGATGGATTCGGCGATGTAGCCGGCAATTTTTCCCGACGTGCAGAAATCAATCACCTGCTTGACGTCGTCGGCATATTTTTTGCCGGCGTTCGCGTCGTCATAGCCATAAACACCGCGGTACGGATATGGTGCGAGCGCGTGGTGCACGCCGAAGCTGTGCGGCACGTTGTATTTCCAGGTGCTGTGCGCAGTGACGCCCATGCCGGACGCATTGCCGCCGTGATACGCATTGCGTAACGCGATGACGTCGTAATTTTGCGTGTAAGCACGCGCCATCAGCAATGCGAGGTCGTTTGCCTCGGAACCGGAATTGACGAAGTAACACATCTTAAGGTCACCAGGCATCTTGGAGGCGAGCTTTTCCGCGTATAGCGTGACGTTCGGCTGGAGATAGATCGTCGTCGAATGTTGCAGCGTTTCATTCTGCTTGTTCGCCGCCGCGACGACGTACGGATGGCAATGGCCGACGCTCACAGTCACGATGCCGCCCAGACCATCAAGATAACGTTTGCCGGTTTCGTCCCAGACGTATTGCATCGAGCCCTCGACGAGCATGATGGGGTTTTTGTAGTAAAGAAAAATGCCCGGATTCATGAATTGCTTGCGCAAAGCATGGATTTCGGCGGCGGTTGGTCCGGAGTACTTCGTCGGTTGATGACTGCACGGCGGCAGCGGGATGTTTTTCATAGATAAAAACGTGGATCGTTTGATTCCTTAATTTGGAATATTTTGGACGTTCCCTGCAAAATGTCCAACGCGAATCTTCGCCGCTCGACAATCACGAAAGACTCAAACAATATTTTGGGAAGTGCGGATCAAACTTGAAATCGCCAGGCCCAAGGACGCCGCTGAAATCTGCGCGTTGCGCATCGCAACGGCGAAGAGGCTGACCGAAGTCCACGGCGCCGGCCCGTGGTCGGCTGAGACTTCGGAAAAATGGATTTTGTTCGCCATGCGAAACTCCAGCGTCTTCGTCGCACGTCGCCGGAACAAAATCATCGCCACGCTCGCGCTCGGCACAAAGAAACCGTGGGCGATTGACCGGAAATATTTCAGCAAATGCCAGCGACCACTTTATCTGACTTCCATGGCTGTTGCGGCGGATATTCAGCGTCACGGCATCGGAAAATTGTGCGTCGAAGCCGCGGTGAAGATTGCCCGGGACTGGCCGGCAGACGCAATATTTCTGGATGCCTACGATGCGACGGCGGGTGCGGGAGAATTTTATCGCAAGTGCGGGTTCCGCGAAACCGGGCGGGCCATGTACCGGGATGTGCCGCTGATTTATTTTGAATTGCTGCTGTGAAACATTAACCGCGAGGGAAAATTCTTCTACCAATGAGATAGGCCACGAAGGCCACGCCAAAGCCGATGAACCACGCGTAGTTGTAAAGTTGTGCCAGCGAAGTGGGAACGCTCGCCGCGTTCAACAGGTTCACGTTCACCAAAAATCCCGGCAGGCTTGGCAATGCACCGAGAACCAAGGAAATCAGCGCCACGAAGCTGAAGCCGTTCTGGAAAGTGTATTCGCCGTAAGCCTGGTATAACGCGTTTACGTTAAGTTTTTTGTGGCGACACACAAAATAATCCGCGATCAAGATGCCGCCGATCGGCCCGAGCAGCGCGCTATAGGCGATAAGCCAGGTGAAAACGTAGCCCTTCGGGTCGGCGACGAGTTTCCATGGCATCATCAAGATGCCGACGATGCCGGTGATGAAACCGCCGATACGGAAGGAAATCCTTTTTGGCGCAAGATGCGCAAAATCGTTTGCCGGCGAAACGACGTTGGCGGCAATGTTCGTCGCCAGCGTGGCGATGCACAGGGCGAGCATGGCGATGACAAGCACGACGGGATTTTGAAATTTGGTCAGCACATCCACGGGATTCCAGATCGGCGCGCCGTAGATGATGGTCGTGGCCGACGTAACCGCGACGCCGATGAACGCATACAACGCCATCGTGAGCGGCAGGCCGAGCGACTGGCCGATGACCTGTGCGCGCTGTGATTTGGCGTAACGCGAAAAGTCAGGAATGTTCAGCGAAAGCGTCGCCCAGAAACCAACCATGCCCGTAAGCGCCGGGAAAAAATAACCCCAGAATTTCCCGGCCTGCGGCTGGCCGGGATCGAATTGCGACGGTTGGGCGAGGATCGGACCGAAGCCGCCGGCTTTTTGCCGCGCCCAGAACAGCAATATCAAACCGAGCGCGATGAGCATGGGCGCCTTGATGTTCAGCAGCCAGCGGATCGTTTCGATGCCGCGATAGATCACGAGCATATTGATGCCCCAGAACAGCAGGAAGCAAAAAAATTGTCCGCCGGTGATGCCGAGAAAGTTGTCCGCCGTCGCGGGATGGATCCCAAAAATGGTGATGATAATTTTATAGATCGCCTCGCCGCCGATCCACGTCTGGATGCCGAACCAGCCGCACGCGACGAGGGCGCGGAGGATTGCGGGCACGTTCGCACCGCGCGTGCCGAACGCGGCGCGGCAATAAACTGGAAACGGGATTCCGTAGAGCGTTCCGGCGTGCGCGTTCAAGATCATCGGCACGAGCACAATGAGGTTGCCGAGAAAGATCGTGAAGATGGCCTGCCACCAATTCATGCCGCCGCCGATGAGTCCAGAGGCCAGCATATAGGTCGGGATGCACGCCGACATGGAGATCCAGAGCGCGGCAAAACTGGCCGCGCCCCATTTGCGGCGGCTGGCCGGCACGGGCGCGAGGTCGGCGTTGAACAATCGGCTTTGCGCCAGATCGGCTTCCACGTCGGGCGCATTTTCGGCGAGGCCGGAGGGGATTTTGGTTTCTGGGTTCATCGGAGTTCCTTGCGTCCGAAAAACGGCGGTGAAAACTGGAGCCAATGACTGGGATTGAACCAGCGACCTACGGTTTACGAAACCGTTGCTCTACCACTGAGCTACATTGGCTTGAATTCAAACGGGCAGGCCCGCTTATCAATTGTTATCAGCATACAAAATCTCATTTTGACTGAAAGCAAA
Source organism: Candidatus Sulfotelmatobacter sp. (assembly GCA_035485115.1). Classification (GTDB taxonomy): domain Bacteria; phylum Verrucomicrobiota; class Verrucomicrobiia; order Limisphaerales; family UBA11358; genus UBA11358. The sequence continues at coordinate 24,958 of DATHOG010000063.1, forward strand.
AAATCGGTTCACAACCGCAGAAAGATTTTGCGCCGGTACAGGAACCGTGCAAACCATACGAACAGCAGCACGCCTACAAACGCGCTGAACAGTTCCCCGAAACCCTGCGCCACGTGCGCATCGAGAAAGGCTTTCACAGGGCCGCCGGTCAGCCGGCGCGACAGCTTTTCAAAGCCGCCCCCGCCCATGAAGTTGCTCGCCAGATAAAGCGTGATCGGGTTCATGCCGATCCAGATGAACGGCTGGCACCACCACTGCCATTTTTTGATGTCCACGATAAAATAAAAAAGCGCCAGCAACATCGCGCTGTAACCGCCCGCCACGAGAACGTACGAGGACGTCCAGATTTTTTTGATGACGGGCATCTCGAGTCCCCAGAGCCAGCCAAGCGTCGCGCTCGCCGCACCCGCGCCAAACAGCATAAATACCTTTTTTAAATCCGGCAGTTTGCTGTGTCGCAAAAACAGGCCGGTGAAAATACCCAGCAGGCCCGTGACCAACGCCGGCATGGTGCTCAAAATCCCTTCGGGGTCGTAAGTCCCGTCGTATTTGCGGGCGGGCAGATATTTCTGGTCGATGTAATCGGTGAGGTTCACGCCCTGCACATACGAACCGTGGATGATGTTTGTGCTCGCGAGGTTGATGTCGGCCAAGGTATTGAAACCTGCCTCCTTCGTGATGACGCCGGTGTAACCGGCGGGGCGCACATCGGGAAAAGGCACCTTTTCCAGCAATGCCCAGTAGCCAAGCAACAGCGCCACCGCGATAGCTATCATCACACGCACGTTGGTAAAGATGAACAACAACCCGCCGAACGTATAGCAAAGCGCGATCCGGTTCATCACTCCCATCAACCGCATGTCCGGCCATGGGTTGGTGAACCCGCCGGAATAGATCAGTGCGACGATGAACAGGAGGATTCCGCGGATCAAAACCCGTTTCACCGCCGCCGCCCTGCCCTCGCGCGCGATGATCTTTTCCAGGGAGAAAACTGTCGAGACGCCCATGATGAAAACAAACATCGGAAAAATCAGGTCGTAGAAATGAAACCCGTTCCATTCCGCGTGATCGAGCTGCGTGTAAAACAATGTCGTGACCGGATTCGTAGCCAATCCATGTAACGCATAGACCAGCGAGTCCGCGCCCAGGATCCAAAACATATCGAACCCGCGCAGTGCGTCGAGCGAAGTCAGGCGTTGCGTTTCAGGTGCGGCCATGCGTGCGGTATCGAACATAATTTTCCTTATTCTGCCACCCGGTCGTCGGGACGATTTGCCGGCGGCGGGTGAAGAATAACAAACTGCCTCCCGGGATGAAAAAGAAAAGTTGTAACTCTTCCGGCGTTTTTGTAACAAACCGGCAAAGGAATAATGAAAAAGTTCATGATCGCTGTCACTCTCGCTGCCGCCGTCCATGCCGCCCAAGCCGGGAGCCCGCTGGAAAAAGCGCTGCTCACCGCCGTGCGCGACGCGCATTTTGAAGACGTCCTGGACTTCGGGGCGGGCAACGAGGAGACGCCCGTCAGCGCGTTGCGCGGCGAACCGGCGAAAAAAATCGCCCGGCCGCCGAACGTCAACGTCGCCGTGTTGCAGCTTGATGAGCAAGGCAACCTCGTGGATCGCGCCTATGTCATTTTGTCGCGCGATTATCCCGACGGGCTGATCGTGCCGCTCGATGACAATCTCGGCGCCGGCAGCGTGCGTTTTCTCCGCTGGGACATCGACCGCTCGAACGGCGGCACGTTTTCCAGCAAAGGCGAAAAACTTTCCGCCAAGGGCTGGACCAACGACCCGCCGCTCACCGAGGCCGATGACCTGGTGCCGGGCCGCACAAACGCGCAGTATATTTTTGCCGTGCCATATCCCGCATCGCTCTTCAAAAGCATGATCGCCTTCCATGTCATGCGGATGATTGATGCCGGAAAAATTTCGCTGGATTTTGAATATAATTATCAACCGCCAAACACAAAACCCGACACCCGCAAAATCCGCGACTGGCTCGAGGCGATGGTCACCGTCAGCGACAACCACGCGACCCAGGCGTTGCTGAAAATGTTTCACGATAAAAACGAGATTGAGCCCCTCAACCGCGAGTTTCGCGAGTTGAACCTGCCGACGTTGCAGATCAACCAGACCGACCCCAAAACCGGCCGCGGCTGGGACACCGCGCAAATCAACCTCACCGCCTGGGACATCGCGCGGATGTTCTGGTTGATCAATGGCGGGGCGGACAAATATTGGAACGATGCGAGCGGAAACCCCATCGCCACCAACATCCTGTCCGAGGCTTCGCGGACATTTCTGAAACAAACCCTTTCTGAACAGGCCTTCAACAACTGCCTGACCACGGCCAATATGCCGGGTGCCAAAAATGTGCGGCCCGGCATCCCGTCGCGGGTGAACAGCCGCTGGATAAATCCGGCCAGCGGGCATGTGGTGGTCGACGGTCTGGACTTTGGCGTGGATGTCCGGGACACGAATGCGCTGGCCGAGGTGAGATTCATGCACAAGACCGGATGGACGTTCAATTACGGCTCGGACGCAGGCATCGTCATCTCGGGACCGCGGAATCCATTTCGGCATTACGTCATCGCCTTTGGCGCCAACCTGGGCAACCGCTATACCGATGAAGTTTTTGCCGGTCGCAAAACCTTTCCGGGACTTGATAAGGTCGGCCCGATCTTTTACACGCAAAAAATACCGGCGCTCGGCAAGACGGTGGACGATGCGCTCATCAAACTTTCCGCCAATAAAAAGTGATCCATGAAAACTGTCTTGAAACCCGAACGCCTTTGCCCCGGCGACACCGTCGGCCTCATCGCCCCCGCCAGCGCCCCGCCTGACCCGAAGTCCGTGGATCGTGCCGCGGCCGCCCTGGAAAAACTCGGCTACAAGCCGAAGCTCGGGAAAAACATCCGGGCGCGGCACGGTTTCATCGCCGGCACGGACCGCGAACGCGCGGCGGATGTCATGGCGATGTTCACGGACAAACGCGTGAAGGCGATCTTTTGCCTGCGCGGCGGCTACGGTTGCACGCGGATCATGGACCGGCTGGACCTCGAGGTCATCCGGCGCAATCCGAAAATTTTTTCCGGTTACAGCGACATCACGGCCTTCCACAACATTTTCGCCTCGCAATTGAACCTGGTTTCGTTTCATGCGCCGATGTGGAACGGCGCGCTGGCCGACCCAAAGGTGCCGGCGTTCACGAAAAACTCTTTTTTTAAAACCGTCACGGAACCGGAACCGGCCGGGAACATCTGTGATGGTTATGATAAAAAAAGCGTTTCCATCCTGCGCCCGGGCATTGCGGAAGGCCGGCTGGTCGGCGGCAACCTGTCGCTCATCTGCTCCACGCTCGGCACGCCGTTCGCGCCGTCGTTCAAGAACAAGATCCTGTTTTTCGAGGACATCAGCGAACGCCCTTACCGGCTCGACCGGTTGCTGACGCATCTGTGGACGGCGGGAGTGCTTTCGCAGGTCGCCGGCGTGGCGGTCGGGGTGAACGCGGATTGCGATGAAAAGAAATCCGGGAAGGAATACCAGCAGAACGGCGCGGACGTGGTCAAGGAGCGGCTGGAAAAACTGCGCGTGCCCGTCGTGACCGGCCTGCCCTTCGGCCATGTGGATCTCAACGCGACGATTCCCGTACACGCCCTCGCGCGACTGGACGCCAAACGCGGCGATTTGATCATCCTGGAATCGGCGGTGAAATAAACCACCATTTTCCGGGACGATTTTTAATTTTTCCCGTAGCCGTGGACGTCAGTCCGCGCTATTTGAAAGTTAGCGCCGACTGACGTTGGCGGCTACCCGGGCATTAAAATAAATTTATTCGTTTTCAACGACCCCGAAACCTGCTTGAATCTGCGGGTGAAAATAATCGCCCGCGCGTGCGAGCTCCGGCTCGCTAACCCGTGGAAGATCGCCAGCAGCAAAGGATCTGGCACACATCGGACCGTGATCGTGGAATTGACTGATGCCGAAGGTGTCTCGGCCATCGGCGAAGCCGCGCCCTCGTCGCTTTACGGCGAATCGGTCGAAAATGTGCTGCCCGTCCTCCAATCGCTCGATGCTTCCAAACTCTCGTTTGCCGATGTCCCCGGCAGCATGAAATTTCTGGAAGGCCTGCCCAAGGTACCGTTCGCCGTCAAATGCGCGCTGAACCTCGCCTTGCTCGATGGCGCGGCCAAGCGCGCCGGCCAGCCGCTCTATGATTTTCTGAAGCTCGGCTTCCGCGAAAACCACCACGTCACCTCCTTCAGCATCGGCATCGATTCCCCGGACATCATCGCGAAAAAAGTCCAGGAGGCCGCGGAATATCCCGTCATCAAGCTCAAGGTCGGTGATCCGCGCGACAAGGAAAACTTCGCCGCCCTGCGCAGCGTGGCCCCTAACAAGCCGGTGCGCGTGGATGCGAACGAGGGGTGGAAAACCAAGGAAGACGCCCTCCGCATGACCGAGTGGCTCATGTCGGTCGATAAGAACCTCCAGTTCATCGAGCAGCCCATGCCGCGCAATTCCAGCGATGCGGACCTGAAATGGCTCAAGGAACGTTCGCCCCTGCCCGTCCTGGCGGATGAATCCTGCCACACCGTGAAGGACATCCCGCGCTGTGCGGAATGCTTCCACGGCGTGAATGTGAAGCTCGTGAAGACCGGCGGCGTCAGCATGGCCTACGACACCTTGCAGGCTGCGCGCAAGGCCGGGCTAAAAACCATGCTCGGCTGCATGATCGAGACCAGCGTCATGATCAGCGCCGGAGCGCACCTGGCCGAACTCTGTGATTATCTGGACGTGGACGGCAACCTGCTCATCACGAATGACCCCTATCTCGGCGTAACCGCGAAGAACGGAATACTTTCCTTTGCCGGCACCAAAGAAAAACTTGGCTTGCGCGTCACGCCTCGTTAACGCCTAACAAGCAAACCGGGATAAAATCCAACGCGTCTTGGCGGCGGGAATCACGCGTTGCGGAAGCCACGCCGCTTTTGGTCGCGGAGCGACCTCGGAAATAGCCAGACACGTAGTGTCTGGTGGTTGCGCCCGCAAATCTGCGTCCTGAAAGGACGCCGGTAAACGTTCGCATCCTTCCATCGTCCTTACAGGACGGATTCTCTTTTGCCACAATACCAGACACTTGCGTGTCTGGCTAATTTCCCGTTGTGCCTCCGGCACGAACAGAGGCGACGCGCCCGTTGCAAAATCGTAGCACCGGCATAATCATCGGAAAGGATGTCGCGGCCCCGCCACGCATGCGGGATTCACACCGCATTCCACAACGCTTTGCAAAATCCAAAAGTCATTACCAACGCGTTAGCGTCTTGGACTGCGGTAGCCCTCTACCGCTTTTCGTTGCGAACCTGAAAATGGCCGCTGGTTGGCGATTCACAAGTTATATGAAATCAACCAACAGATGTTCCCTCTCCCAGCGGGAGAGGGTCAGGGTGAGGGAGAATGCACTGCCAGAGAATAAACGGTCACAGTTTTTAAATTGCCCCCCTTTTATTCCTGGGCGGTGGACCATTGCGTCGTATCGTACGCTGTCCGGCTGATCGCGACATCCGAGCGCACAGTTGCCCCGGCCGTTTTGAGCGAGACAAAAGGTGTAAAAACACCCCAGAACTGTCCCCAGACAATCTGACTTGCATAGGAAGGAGCGGCATGACCATCGACATAGATAAAGTTGATCCGGTTGCTATGCTTGGCATAGGCCGTCTGGACGCGGGCGTTGAAACCCACCGCTGGTTGGCCCGATCCCGAGTTTCCCGCCCATTCCGTGTCCAGCCAGGGAGCGTCGGCCAGCCCGTTGATCTGCGCAGGGTCATTGGACCCGCTCACGTCGCAAATGGCGACGGTGTCCGACGGTTGTGTCGTATTGGAAGCCTTGAATTTTTTTGTGTTGCCGGTCATCAGCCCCGTAGCCGGGTCCGGCCCGCCGAAAACACCGATCTCGTTGAAGCCGTAGGAAAGAAATCCCGTGATGCTGGGATCGCCTGACTGGACGCCCGTGGACGTCACATAATCCGATCCCCGCTGGCGTTTGGGGCAGATCCAGACATTGTTATTGGGCATCAGGGCGGTCAACAACGGGGCAATTGTATTTGGCGTCACGCCGTCTGACAGGAACCATTCTCCCCCGCAGGGCAAACCTTTTGAATTCTGGTAGGGGCCGGCCGTCCACCACGGCGTCACCTGCGGGAAATAGTCCTGGTTATCTCCGGCATACATGACCACAGCCAGGCCGATTTGCTTTTCATTGTTCAAACAAGCCGCCCCCTTGGCTTTATCTTTTGACTTGGCCAGGGCCGGCAATAACATCGCCGCCAGAATGGCGATGATGGCGATGACCACCAGCAATTCTATCAGCGTAAATCCATGCCGGACAGGATAACGGCTCCTGCCTTGGTCGTGAAAAAAACTGGTATGTACACGCAATTTCATGGCAACTGCGGTGAATCATTGTTTCTGTCCAGGTTGCGGAAAAATTTCAGCATATAGAATTTCACAAGACATTGGTGCATTCGTTTTAAGCAACGCGAAAGGTAGGGCGCGTCACTCCGTGCGCGCCGCCCTTGGCCAGACACACGACGGCGCGCACGGAGTGACGCGCCCTACCCACCTCATCCGTGCCGAAATTGTTGTGATTTGCCATATGTCACGTGTAAATCCTAAATCCTTGGTTTGTTAAAAATAAAAATTGTTCTCCCACCCGCACCTCAGGTTGCGGGTGGTGTCCGAATCTGGTGGGGCGAGCGTCCCCGCGAGCCGCTTAAACCCAGGCCTCACGACGGCTCGCGAGGACGCTCGCCCCACCGGCTTCTCGTAACAAGAACACTACCAGGTTGCGACCGTCCTTGAAGCGGCCGCCAGAAAAAACTCCGGCACCAAAAAACTTGCTAATAATTGTAAGGCGGACTTGGATATTCATCGGTGCCGCGAACGAAAGTTTGCAAATAATCCTTCTGCCGCACCCACGCAGCATGGCCGTCGCAGAAGACCATGTTGCCACCGGCCGAGCCGTGGTTGTCGCCGGGGTCGGGATAATTGTCATGTTGCCGGGTCGGGTCGCTGGCAACATAGTCATCCGCATCATAAATGATCAAAATGTCCGAAACCGAAACCGTACTTCCGGCGGCACTATAAGCTTGGGCGCTGCCAGTCGATGTAAAATTCAGTTTGGAAATATACGGGGTGCAATGGTTCTGGGTCTTGCGCTGGCTGCCATCGGTCAGGAGGTTGTTGCCGCCGCTCGTGTAACTGTTCAAATAGCCCGAACACTCATAGCTGCTGCCGTAAGGCTGGTTTTTGCCCCCGGCGTTGGTGCTTAAGTCCGTCACAAACACCGTCAAGCTGTTGTGGATGCGCTGTGTATAAGCAGCCACGCCGCTCTGGTTCCCAATGGTATGGTCCGGTATTTGAGGAGGCTCTATTACTACGCCGCTGAAAGCTGCCGTGTTCGTCACCCGCACCTCGTTTAACGTTGAGGCACAGGAGAAACATTTGGCTGCCGGCACATACACCGGGTAAAGCCAGTTCATGTCGTCGTCGCCATAATTTTCCGTGCCGGTGAAAGCGTGATTATCATCATCATCCGCAAACATCTGGCTGCCGATGCCCATCTGTTTTTCGTTATTGAGGCAGGAGATGCGCTTGGCGCGTTCCTTGGCGCTGGCCAGCGCCGGCAATAGCATGGCCGCCAGAATGGCGATGATCGCGATGACCACCAGCAATTCAATCAAAGTAAACGCTCTGGATTGAATGGGTTGCGCGGTTCGTTGATTTTGCATTCCTTCTGAGTTCTAACGAGTTAAAAAACTACAGTTGGGAGGCACACCGCGATGTGAACCACTGCCAGTCCGTGGCTGTTGGTCCTACCGGGGCGCCAACTGAAATTCCATTCGGACTCGACCAATTACCCAAGCCCATGTGAGCTGACACAGGGATTTTAAGAACGGAAGTGAGCCATTTATGAACTTCCGCATGGCCGTCGGCAAAGGACATGCCACAGCCCCATTTATGATAGGCACCGGGTACATCGGGAAAATGTGCCAGCCCCGCATATCCGGAGCCGGCGGCAAAGTCATTATCCACCTGAAGCCACCCATCCATTGCGGACGGAGTTCCCAAATCCAACCCACTTTCCTCGGTAAAAATGATCAAATCAGACGGCCCCGGAAAACCGGTGATATCCCCTAATTTTGTATAAAATTTGGCGTTGGCTTGATTTATATAAACCGGTCCTTTATCCCCTACCTGACTCTGCATGGAGTAGGTGCGTATCCGCTGGCCGTTATCCGAAGGGACATTGTCAGCCGGGCACCGATACACCCCCAACTGGCCGGTCATGTAGCCGGCCATAATATTGGTTTGATAATAAGTGCCATTGGTATTGCTATCACGGCTGCTCCAATCTTGAATCGCACTACCGCCAATCCAACTGGGGGCGGTGGAGGAACTGGACGGGGAATTCGGCATCATCGCATCACTGAAATCGCCGGCGTATACCACCCAGCCGGTTTGAAGCTGTTTGATGTTGGCAATACATTGTGCTTGATAGGCCTTTCCCTTGGCCGCCGCCAAGGCCGGCAACAGCATCGCCGCCAATATCGCGATGATGGCGATGACCACCAGCAGCTCTATCAAAGTGAACGCGGAGCTTCTCTCCCAAGAATAAACTTTCGGTTGGCTTTTCATTAATACAATCCTGACTTGTCTTCTAATTACTCTAAACAACAGAGTTTGTCAAAAGAACCGGGGCGTCTGCTTGCACAGACGCCCCGGCTGGCTTTAATCAATTATGCTGGATGAGATAGAACTCACTGCCCGCGGCAGTATAGGGTGTTGACGCCTGGAACTTGTTGGAGCCAAGCGACGTGATCGTAGTACTGCCCACGGCACTATAGCCGGTATAGGTGCCGCTCAACGTACTGGAACCCTCGAGCGTGAACGATGAGGTGGTATCTGCCGGGCTCGTGGTGGTGAACGTGATGACCACATTGCCACCGGTGATCTTGATGCTGTTGATGGTGACGCTGATCGGAACGGTCGACGGCAACTGCACCACTTGCAGGTTCGCATAATAGACACCGGACTCGGCGCTGCCGATCGAGGCGCCATACGGGTCCTCATAGCCCAGCATCAGATAGCCGTTCGTCCAAACCGTGGTGTTGGTGTAGCTAAAAACCAGAGTATGGTTGATGTACATCGAGTCAACCAAGTGTCCCAGTCCGTCGCCTAGCTGCTGCATTTCAACGTCACTCCACGTGCTGCAATCATACCCTTCAATCGGGGTCCAATTCGCCGCCTGGCCGGGCGTCTGGTTGCCGTTGGCATCAAAGCACGTGAACGGACCGTACAGAGGGGGGCCGTCCTTGAAGGCTGCGGTGAAGGAGGATTGGGTCTTGCCTGCCAAATTCGCCCATCCGAAATTCCCGTTGGTTCCACCCGCGCCCGTGAATTCGGAATAGTCGCTGCCAACTCCCGCGGAGGCCGGACATGCCGAGACATAATAGAACACACCATCGCTCGACCAGGTCAGGTTGGTGGTAAACCCGCCGCCATACCACCAGTTGCTGCAGGTGCCGGTATGGTTGATGCCAAACATGGCACCTTCCGTGGCGTCGGCACCGCTGCCCGTGAGGACGTCGGATTCAATGAGGTTCATGTTGAACCGCACGGCAAAGTTGCCGTTCAAGACCTGATTGGTGTAGTAGAGGTTCACGCCGCCGGGTGACGGCGAGGTGGAATTATTCCGGTTACACTGCAGGAAGAGGGCGTTGGCGTTGCCACCGGGCGGCGAGGGAACCGTGATGCCGCCGGGCGCGCTGGACAAACTGGTGCCGAATTCGGCGTTGTAATTAGCGGGATCATCCACCTCATCGCTGGTGCCATAGGTCACACCCCAGTGGATGGAATCGCCGGCGCTTTGCAAGTCATCCGAGAAGAGCACCGTGGCGGCTGGATAATGCGCTGAAACAACCGTGCCGGTTCCCGAACCGCTGCCCACGGCATAACCGAGACCGGCACCGGGCGCAGCACTGACAGTCACAGTCACATTGGAGCTGATGGCGGTGTCATCCACCGGGAAAATGGTTATAGATGACGTCGGGAATCCGTCCATGATGGTAACGTTGCTGGTCGGCAAAAAGTCCGTGCCGGCCACCGCTGTACCGCCATAGGAAAGGTTCACAACCAGATTGGAACCCAAGGTCAACTTGCCAAGGCGGTTCGCCATGAAGGTCATGAAGTCGCAATTATTGCCACCTCCAAATGGGAAGGTCGTATTGGTATAACGACCATAGGCCTGGCTGGTGCCGGAGATGCTAACCGTGGGCGTGTCGCCATCGAGAATATTCGCAACGGCATTACCCGCCGCGACATAGTTGGTACCGTTCAAGAGTGTCAAAACCACCGTTCTGGTGGCACTGGGTATCCCGTCGTCAATAGGATAGATATAAATATTGGTATCGGTGGCGGTTGAGGCGAAGGTCACATTGGTGGAAACCAACGTGTATTGCGAACCATTGGTGGCCGTGCCGGTCAATGTATAGAACACCGTCAAAGGAACACCAGACGACGGGCGGTTGATATCAAACACGGCCGGAGTTCCAGGCACGCCTTCCTGACAGGTGGGCGTCGTGGCGGTCACGTTGACGATGCTATTGAAATTGGAAACCACGATGTTCGCGAACACCACAAAGTTCAAGTTCGTGTAATAGGTGGCTGTAGACATGCTGGCAACCCCTGAAGCTGTGCGGGTAGCTAAAAAGGTAAGGTAACTGCCCGCAGGCGCACCCGCCGTTGCGTAGTTGCCCGTGGCCAGAGTATTGCCATCCATCTTGAAAACAATCACATTGCCGATTTTGTCCACCTCCACGTCATGCCACGCAAAATCAAAAAATCCGGGCAAACAATAATTATTCGTTTGCCGGGGCCATGCGATTTGCTGGGCCAACGGTACCGGCTCAGGTGGAAAAATACTCGCCCAAGACTTGCCAGTAGCTATATTATTCCCCATTTGGGCTGAAGTATACGGAGGACTTCCCGTACTGCTCAATATATTACGGCCACCGGGCCCATTTCCACCCGTATCATGAGCCAATCCGTTGATGTTATTATAAACAAACGACTCACCACCATAGCCAGCAGTAGTCGTTCCGGTGGATGGATAAACGCCGTCTTGATATGAAATCTGCGCATCAATCGGCGTGATTTCCGGTCCGTACATACGGATGTCTGACGTGGTGCCGTTATCGGACAAAACGGAGCCAAAAATAGCATCCGTCAGACCAGGTGTGGTGGCAGTGGTGCCGGCCGTGCCGTAGCCGCAACCGTATAAAACCGTTTCCGCGCCGCCGTCATTGACGTTATCAACGAAACTTCCGCCGGTGACATTATTAGAATTCGCAACGGCGTAGGGTGTGCAGTCCACGTTAATCCACATATCCGCATGCATGGTAAAATTGGCCGTGATGCTAAAATTCGTTGGGCTGGCCGACAATCCCGCCGTGGCCGCCGAGCCTTTGAGCGCTGCGGTATTCGTGTAACATGCGACCAGCTTCAAACCGTGGTGGATGGCATCCGATCCAAACTCCACGCTGTGCGGCGCCAGCGGAATTCCCATGGTCGTATAATCAAAATTAAAAACGGCCAGATTGTTGGAGATGATATCGAAATTGGTGCCGCTGACTCCGTAGTAGCTAAAATTAACCACCCAATTGGTCTGTTCCATCGGGTTGTTGAAGGTGTTGGTATAAATCGGCTGCGCCTGCACCGATGTATATGATGTTGCGTATAAGACTCCGGCCAGAGCCACGCACTTTGTCAGGGTTTTCTTTAACATATTAGGGGGTTAGGTTGGGTTAAGGAACTAGAGCGGAAACTTTCGGCAAATTATGTTGTTCAATGGACAGCTTTGCACCGCAGATGCGTCTGACATGCAGAGATGCGTACCAGCCTGCATGCATGCAAATGCGCAGGCGTCAAATGACGCATTATGGCAATAGTTTGCCATCACTTAATATCTAACAATTTTCTCCTTCTCACGGGACAGCCCAATGTTTTGGGCTTCTGATCCGGTTTGAATATAACCGTACCAAGTTCACGTGCTAGCTTTAGTCCGATTCATTTTCATTGCAACAAAAAAATGACATTCTCGCGACAAATAAGTTTCACGAATCTTCACCTGCCTTATTTGAGAAATTATTAACCCAAACTCTTCAATCCGCCGCCGGCGTTCACGGCAAAACCGCCTCAGCCGCCAGCGTTCCGAGCTTGTGCCGCAAGGCGATCACGCTGCCTGCCTCCGTCGGATGGTTCCGGTTGGACATGAAAATCACGAACGTCTTGGACGCCGAATCAATCCAAACCGATCCCCCCGTCCAGCCCGTGTGGCCATACGAACCCACCGGGAAAACATTCCCGCGCGGGCCGCTGAAACCCGTCGCGATGTCCCAGCCCAGGCCGCGTTTCGCGGCCATTTCCGGCGGCGTCTGCACGCTCGTCATCAGTTTCACCGTCTCCGGTTTGAAAATCCGCACACCGTCCAGTTCACCCTGGTTCACCAACATCCGCGCGTAACGCGCCAGGTCGCCCGTCGTAAAAAACAGCCCCGCATGACCGGCCACCCCGCCCATGTGCCGCGACGTCGGGTCATGGACCGTGCCGCGGATCGGCACCCCGTCCACCACTTCCGTCGGCGCGATACGCGGCAATTTCTCCTTCGGCGGCAGATAACCCGTGTCCGTCATCTTCAACGGCTGGTAAATCTCGCGCTGCACAAACACCTCCAACGGCGTGCCGCTGAGGCGCTGGACGATCTCGCCGCACAGAAAAAAATTGATGTCGCTGTATTTGAAAACCGTCCCCGGCGGGGCAAACAATTTTTCCGCGCAGGCCATTTGTATCGCCGTTTTTTCGCCGTGCCAGTCCGTCTTGGTTTCAATGTCCGGCGGCAGGCCGGACGTATGCGTCATCAGTTCCCGGATGGTCACCAGGTCCTTTTCCCCGCCGCCAAATTCCGGGATATAATTCGTCACCGCCGCGTCCAGCCCGATCTTTCCGCGCTCGATCAAAATCATCATCGCCGGCGTCGTGGCCGTGACCTTGGTCAGCGAAGCCGCGTCGAAGATCGTGTCCTCCGTCATCGGCTCGCGCGTCGGCACCAGCGCACGGTTGCCGTAGGCCTTGTGATACGCCGTGCCATCGTGCTCCAGCCACAGCACACCCCCGGGACAATTGCTGTTCGCGATGGCGGCCATGATTGCCGCATCCATCGCCGCCAGCTTGTCCGCGTGGAAAGTGAAAGTGGTTGCGGGCGCAGCGCTTGTCACGCAACTGACCGCCAGCAAACTGCACAACCCAAATATGAAATACAACCTTCGCATAAATCACAATTAAATGGCTTTCAACTTCTCTGCGCCTTTGCGCCTTTGCGTGAAAACTTCAGCGGTACAGCAAATACGGTTCGCGCGTCTTCGCAAATTCATCCAGCCCCGGCTGATAAGCGGCGACAATCTTATCCACCGGCTCGCCGCGTTCAAACGCCTCGCGCACCGAGGATGTTCCCATCACATGGTCAAAGTAGCTCTTATGCAGCTCCAGCTTGTCGCCGTAAACTTTCTTTATCTCGGTCAAAATGTTCAGCGTCGTCACCACCGCGTTGAATTTCGCGCGGTCGGTGACGTACATCTGGCAGCCGCCGCAATTCGTCCCCGAAAACTTTGAAAACGTCGGGGTGAAATAAACCTCGCGGAACTTCACGCCCGGCAGGTTCAGGCCGTTCAATCTCTTCGCGAGCACATAACCGTCGATCCACGGCGCACCAAAAAATTCGAACGGCTTCGTCGTGCCCCGGCCCTCGGACAGGTTCGTGCCCTCGACGATGACCTGCCCCGGATACACCGTCGCGCTTTCGAGCGTCGGCAGGTTCGGCGATGGCAGCGTCCACGGCAGCGAGGTTTCGTCAAACCACTCGTCGCGCGTCCAGTTTTCCATCTTCACCACGGTCAGGTTGCATTTGCCGCCGAGAAATTTGGCGTTGATGAATTGCGCGATCTCGCCCGTCGTCATGCCGTGGCGCAGCGGTATCGGATAATGCCCGATGAACGAGCTGAACTCCGGATACTCCAAAATCGGCCCTTCCATCGCGACGCCGTTGATGGGATTCGGCCGGTCGAGCACGATGAATGGCAGGCCCGCCTTGGTCGCGGCCTCCATCGCATTCCCCATGGTCCCGACATACGTATAGACGCGCGTGCCCACGTCCTGCAGGTCGAAAATCATCACGTCCACCGATTCGATCATGCCCGCCTCCACCTGCTTGCCCTCGTGCTTCGTGTCAAACGTACGCATGTATTCATCAATGTTCGTCATCATGTCCGGCGGCGGCGTGTGCGTCTGCCCGTAGAGGCTGAACACCGGCAAATGAAAATGCTCGTCGTAGTAATACGCCACGAATTCACCCGCCTGGGCATTGCCGCGCACGCCGTGTTCCGGCCCGTAAAGCGCGACCAGCTTCGTATCCGGGCACGCGCGGAACCGTTCGATGATCGAATCCAGATGGCTGTCGAGCCCGGTCGGATTGGTGATGAGGCCGACGCGTTTGCCCCGGATCAGATCGAGACGCTTTTCAAATAGGACTTCATCGCCGAGCTTCACCGGCGGACGGGAGGAGGAATTTTGTGTGTGCATGGTCTGGCACCCCGCGAGCAGGAAAGCCGCGAGGAAAAAAGTTAAGATGAAAAAATTTTGCAAAAGAGAACCGGGGAAATTTATTCGGGGTTCGCGGTGAAAAGATATCGCTTCCCCCTCACCCCTGCCCTCTCCCCAAGGGAGAGGGAGAAACGTTCCCAGCTTTCTGGCGAAACGATAAGCGGATTCTGCCCGGAGACTTTCAAATTCAGCCGAGGTAGACAACGGCTGTTCCCTCTCCCCAAGGGAGAGGGTCAGGGTGAGGGGGAACGGCTCGCTCTCGCTGGAAGGTTTGGGAAAGGTCATTTATTTTGTAAACAACTGGTTTTCAAAAACTCTTCAAACTCCTTGCGCCGGTAAACCGTCTCGTCATGCGCCAGGTCGGTGTGGATGAAAACGATTTTCTCCTTTTGCAGATCCGCAACCGCGCTGTTGGTATCCTCCAGTGATACAAAACTGACGCCGTTCGTCTGGTAACCCGCCATCATGCTCTCCGAATCCTCCTTCGTGCCGCCGTGGTCGGTGTAGATGTCCAGCAGCCGTCCGTTCTCGTTTTTTTGCCACGCCACAAAATTTTCCGTGCCGGCATAGAGCGCATCAAAAATCCAGATTTCGCGGATGTTGTCGGACATGCCGCCGTGATCCGCGATCGCCATCAGCGCACCGTAGCCGCCGCTGTGGCCGGAGATGATGACCCGGCCGACCTGCGCGTCCGCCGCCGCCACCCCCGCCGCACGCAGCTTGTCCATCGCCTCGGCCATGAACCGCGCGAAACCGTTGGTGTCGCACAATTTGCCGTCGAACGAATCCGGCGCGTTGTACGGACCCTGCGGCACGATGAGGATCGCGTTTTTCCCGCTGTCGGAAAGCTGTTCGATCAGCTTGTATTCCGGCAACGTCGAGGCGACGGTGTGCCGCCAGCCGTGAAAATGGACGACGAAATCGATCTTGTCCGTCGCGCGAAAATTTTTCGGGATGAACAGCGCCACGTCGGAATTGGAATAATGCTCCGCCGCCGAATATAAGTCGTTGTGGTATTTATGCCCCGCCGCCCGGTCCGGATGCGGAAACGGCGCGGACACGAACTGCGTCACCATCAGCGTGCCGTACGGCGCGTAGGTTTTCACCAGGCTTCCGTCCGAGCGAAAATCAGAACGCGCCAGCATCACCGCGATGTCATCCAGTTCCGCCGTGCGTACGCGGTCCGGCGGCGAATCGTAGCGGTTCAACATCAGGCTGAAGACCAATTTTTCCCCCGCCGCGTTCGTCACGTAACCGGAGAGCGCGTTCACCCAGCGCAACGTGCCGGTCTTGCCGTGGACATTGCCCGCCGCCGGCGTGTTCTTCATGCGCCGCCGCAACGTGCCGTCCACCCCCGCGATGGGCAGCGCCGTATCCCAGGTCTGCGCCGCCGGATGTTTCGCCATGAACTGCAACA
>DATHOG010000064.1:0-10205 GCA_035485115.1 Candidatus Sulfotelmatobacter sp.
GAGCATGAGCCAGGTGACGAGGGGGATATTCAGGTAAAACGGGATGGAGTATTTGCAATTCGGGCAGTGCGACGGCGGGTTGACGACGCTCAAGTCCAGCGGCATCCGGTAGATGCAGACATTGAGGAAGCTGCCAACGATGCAGCCAAACACAAAAAAGACGACCGACCAGAAATGAAACGGCACAGCGGCCCAGTTATTCGGATTTAGAATGTTCTCGAACACAAAATGATTTGTCAAAAGTCCGAAGTCCGGGACGTAAAGTCAATGCTGGTGAAAAACATCAGGGGTTGGCCTTGAGGTTTTGGACCAATGCCCGGCGCATTTCCACCAGCGGCGCGCGTTTGCCGGTCCAGATCTCAAACGCCTTCGCGCCCTGGTGCAACAACATGCCGAGGCCGTTCGCGGTTTTGCAGCCGGCCTTTTTGGCGGCTTTCAACAGCTTCGTTTCCGCCGGACGGTAAATCATGTCGTACACCGCCGTTGCCTGCTTCAAAGAAAATTGTTCTGCGTCCAGCGGCGAGGCGTCGCCCGGCTTCAGGCCGAGGGAAGTCGCGTTAAGGACCAAATCCACCTTGGTTTCGGGATAACCGGCGTGAACTTTAACGGATGGAAATTGTTTTTTGATTTCAGCGGCGATCGCTTCCGCCTTGGATTGCGTACGGTTGACCAAGAAAAGTTCCGCGACATTTTCCGACGCCAGTTTCAACGCCGCCGTGCGCCCTGCCCCGCCCGCGCCGAGCAGTAAAACTTTCGCGCCGCGAAGTTTGATTTTCAAATCCTCGCGCAGCGACGTCACGATGCCGTCGGCGTCCGTGTTGAAACCAATAGTGCTCTCGTTCTCAAATTTAATCGTGTTCACCGCGCCCCAGATTTTGGCGGAAATATCGAGTTCATCCACCATGTCCATGGCGAGAATTTTGTGCGGCACGGTCAGATTGATTCCGGCAAAGTGCATGGCCCGTGCGCCTTCGATGGCGGCGCGCAGGTTTTTCGGATCCACTTCGTATGCAACGTAGCGCCAGTTCAGGCCAAGCTTGGCAAATGCGGCGTTGTGCATTGCCGGGGACGCCGAATGCTTGATCGGCGAACCGAAGACGGCGCACACACGCGTGGCGGCGTTGATGGGGACTGGTTTGGGCGGCGGCACGCGCAGAATTTACGCGTCTGCGCGGCGACTTCAAAGCGCAAAGTCCAATCAGGCAGTGTCTAAAAAATTGGCTCCATTGCAAGTCGGGCATTCCGATTGATGCAAGCCTTCGTGGATGACCACGCGGATTTTCGGCGGGACGCCGAAAATCACCCGCGAGACGCGGGTGCTGCATCAAATTAAGGTACCACACACCATCGCGTGGATTGACCGCGCGCCGATGGTTCACTACCTTCCTCAAAACGACAAGGCGTCCATGAACGAATCCAAGAATCCGCTCGCGCAATTTTTGCAGGAAAAACAATTCATCGGCTGGACCTGCCGGATGGATTTCGAGAACGCCGTTGTGCTGACGAACGATGACCTCAAGCTCGCCGCCAGCGCCGTGCCCTTGCATTGCTTTTTGCTGGCGACCGCGCTCACTCCAAAATCCAACGGGGCCGAGGGCGAAGTGGTGCTGCTGCGCGTCATCGGTTCCGCGCCGCTGCCGCAGGATGACGAACTGCTTACCCGCAAATCCGAGGCCTTGCGGAATCGTGAACTGAAAATCTCCGCCGGGGTGGAGCCGAGAAGCGAATTCCAATTTGGCGGCCTGCTCTGCCGCATCCTCGGCACGTTTTATCTGCGGGACGGCAAGCTCCGGCTTGGGAGCGACGTGGAGAATTATTCGTGCAGCCTCGACCTGAACGTTTACCGGCCGACCGGCGACGCCTTGAGCCGCGTCGTGAATTACATCAGCCCCGAACGCATAGCGGCCGCCGAGGCCGAGGCCGCGCGGCTCGGTTTGAACAATACCCTGCCCGCGTTTCCCATCGGCACGGTGCGTTATGCGTCCACCGATAAACTTCATCGGGGTGACGAGGAAGACAAGGCCGTCTTCAACTTCAATGCGATTGATTTCCTGTCCCGTCGCACGGCGGTGTTCGGCATGACGCGCACGGGCAAGTCCAATACCGTGAAGCAGCTCGTCTCGGTCGTCATGCGCGCGAGCCGGGAATCGCAGCTCAAGATCGGCCAGATCATCTATGACCTCAACGGCGAGTACGCCAACGCGAACCAACAGGACAAGGGTTCCATCGCCGAGGTTTATCCGGGTGATACCATCCGTTACCGGATGATTCCCACACCGGGCTTTCAACCGATCCTGAACAATTTCTACACGCAAATTCCCGAGGGGCATCAGACGTTGCGCGGGTTGATCGAATTGAACCGCGTGACGCGTTCATCCGATGTGGATGCGTTTTTGAGCATGGAGTTCAACGAGCCGCGCAAGGACGATTTTGAGAACGACACGACCTTTCAACATCACCTCGTGCGGTATCAGCGGAAGATCGCCGCCTATCATGCCCTGCTCGCGCGGGCGGGTTTTGAGCCGCCGCCGAATTTCAAGATCACGTTCGACGCCGGCGCCAGCGTGAAGAACAAGGTCAACCCGATCATCGACCCCATCAACGGCCTCACGCCCATGCAGGCGTACGAATGGTTCCAACTCGCGCGCCAGATCCAGGACGAACTCATCACCGGCCACAACCAGAACTGGGTCGAGCCGGACATGAATGTGTTGATGAACCTGCTGCTCCAGAAAAACGACCAGGGCGCGTACATCCCCGGCTTCCGCGTGCTGCAGCCGTTCAAGGAATATCACGCACCGAACCGCACCACGGACGTGTGCGACGAGGTCTATCAACATCTGTTGAACGGCAAAATCGTCATCCTTGACTTGAGCGTGGGCAATCCGGAACAACGCGAACGGTTGAGCAAACGCATCGCGCGGCACATCCTCGCGAGTTCCATGTCCGTCTTTAACACTGGTCAGGTGCCGCCGAGCATCGTCATCTATATCGAGGAGGCGCACAACCTCATCGGGCGTAACGAACCGCTGACCGAGGTCTGGCCGACCATCGCCAAGGAAGGCGCGAAAGCGCGTCTGGCCACCGTCTATGCCACGCAGGAAGTTTCTTCCATTCATCCAAATATTCTGGCGAACACCGAAAATATTTTCTGCGCGCACTTGAACAACGAAAACGAAATCAAGGAGTTGGCGAAGTATTACGACTTCCGCGATTTCTCGCAGGCCATCATCCGCGCGCAGGACGTGGGCTTCGGCCGGGCCAAGACGTTGTCGAATCCGTTTGTGATTCCGGTGCAGATTGACAAGTTTGATCCCGAACGGGAGAAGCAACGGGCCAGATAGCATATCCCAGCGAACTGGCGCGAAGTTTGATTTGGATTAACAGGTGGAATGGGCTGAATTTTATGAGACTAAAATAATGCAAAGTCGTCATATGAAAAACATCTTTAGGATATTGGCGGTGGCATTGATATTGGGCGGACAAAAAATGGCGGCCCAATCGGTTACCAATCGCACGGCGATCACCAGTCCGATTATTACATCAAATAATTTTTACTCCCCATCACTCGGAAGATGGACAAATGCGGAAAGCTTTTTCAAATTTGCAACGAACGGCCCCTTCCATGGCACCTACGATTTTGTATTTGAATTGGGAAATGGCGGCTATATTCCGGCTGAACTCTGGTTAGGTGATCAATATAACTCCTATAAAGATCCAACCCAACCGCTTGAAAATTTCTCGGCTGAACCTGGATTTGTAGAGGTTTCGCCCGGCAAGCTAAAGCCATATACCAAGGTGCTTCATTTCCCGAGCATGCACACCGATGTGTATGAAGAATCAGATCCCTTTCACGACGCCGCAGCAAAATGGTACCTAAAAGCGGCGCTCGCAGGAAACGTGAGAGCGCAATCGAAGCTCGGAAACTACTATTTGGAATACGGCAGAGATTACTCCGAGGCTGCACGATGGTATGGATACGCTTACAAACAAGGGGACAAAAACGCCATGGCCTGCCTGGCGAGGATGTATGCCGGGGGTTTAGGCACGCCGACAGACGTGCCAACGGCCATCCAACTTTATGCCGAAGCCGAAAACTTTTATGATGATTGCGATCTTTGTCAAAAAAATGGAATGCGAATTCCGGCTTGTATGTGGTGGTATGTCGGAAGAGCCAAATCTGGAACTCCCTACGAGTCCCTCGCCCATATCGACCGGCAATTCACTCAAGCGGAGCTCGCAGCAGGTGTAAACGCTGCAAGAGCTTATCTCGTTCAACGTTACGGAACCAATTTTCTTGAAACTAATTTCCTTGGAGCCAATTTCCTTTCAAAATAAATAGCGCGGACGGCTTTCGCCATCCGCGCTCCAACGACGATAGCCATGAAAACATGTCCCAAGTGCGGAACCAAATATCAGGACTATGCGATCATGTGCGAGGAAGACTGGACACCGCTTACTGATGCCTATCTGAATGACCCTCCTCCGAATCTGGAAATAGCGAATCACATTCCAAAATCCCTTCTGATCGTCAGTTCTCTATTTCTCATTCAGAGCATCTTGTATTTCATTGCCGGCACGCTGTTGGTCGTCAGCATTTTCCTTTTGCTTTTTGCGCAACCGGGTCAATTGGGTTTTATTTTAACCATTTTTAATGGCGTGACAGCCATCGTAACCACGTTTCTGGGCATCTTTTTTCTCAAATTGTCGCGCGGTTTGCGGGACGGTTCGCGCGGCTGGCGAACGTGTGCACTGGTCTATCACTGGTTTTGCCTCTTTTTGGTAACTTTCGGGACTATTAATTATTTTTTCCCGATGGTGCATCGCACCCATTCAACAACCACTTCAAATTGGATGGAAGGTGGTTTGGTATTTTTGATTTCGGCATGGTCCATCTATGTTCTCACCCGGCGGAAGATTAAAGATTACTTTACACGATGAATATTTGCCGTTCGTTGGTTTTTTCTTGTGACCGGTTTCTTTTCAGCCAACCCGGGCTTTCAATTCATTAATTCCAAACCATGTTCAGCCAGTATGGCAGGAGCAGGAACATCACCACAGTGCCAATGGCCACCATGGCCAGGCTGGTCGCGATGCCGCGCAACCGGTTATACACATTGAACAGGAGGATGGCGGTGGCGAGATAGATGGCGGCCCTGACGCCGCGATGCGGCAGCGGCATGCGATTGGTGGAAACGCCTATGGCATTTCACAATGACATGACGCATTTGTTTAGGCGACGTCAAAGGTAGGGCGCGTCACTCCGTGCGCGCCGACCTTGGCCAGACACACGACGGCGCGCACGGAGTGACGCGCCCTACCCCCTCATCCGTGACGAAATTGTTGTGATTTGCCATAGCCCCGTTAGGGGCGGAATCTTTGTAGAACAAACGTCTTCACGGAAAAAGCTCCGTCAGGAGCGGCATAACCCGATATCGCTCCTACGGAGCTTGAAATGTTTTTTGGGAATGGCTGACTACAAAGATGTCGCACCTACGGCGCTTGAAGCAAAAAACGCGCGGAAGGTTTGCACCCTCCGCGCGTTGAATGCATTTGAATGTCCATTGATGGAAATTGTCAGTGGTGCCTCTAGTTTGCCTCCCCACAAACCCGATAATGGTTGGACGCTCGCCCTCATCCCGGCCTTCTCCCCCAAGGAGAAGGGGAAACGCTCGCAGCGTTTTGGCGAATTGAAGATGGTTGGTAGTGCGAACGATATTTTCGGCGGGACGCCGAAAATCACCCGCGGGACGCGGGTGCTACAATCTACAGCGCTGGAAACAAAAAAGCGCGGATGGCTTTCGCCATCCGCGCTTTGAAGCTTTCCGATCTCACGCCTTCCAGATCATGTCCGCGACGGTCTTGCCGGCGGGGATGAACGGGATGACGTGCGTGCTGTAGGGCACGACGACGTCGAGCACGTAGGGTTCATCGGCATCGAGCATGCGCTGGATGGCAGCGCGCAGGTCCTTCTTGAACATCACGCGTTCGCATTTCACGCCGAAGGAATTGCACACGGCAACGTAATTGGGATAGATGTCCGCCCGGTCCTTGGGGTCGCCAAGATAGGTGTGGCCGCGGTTGCCCGCGTAAAAATTATCCTCCCATTGCACCACCATGCCGAGGTGCTGGTTGTTCAGGATGATGGCCTTGGCGGCGATCTTCTCGACGTGCGCGGTGGCGAGTTCCTGGATGTTCATGAGGAACGAGCCGTCGCCGTCGATGTCGATGACCTGCTTGTCCGGGAACGCGACCTTCACGCCGAGCGCGGCGGGAAAGCCGTAGCCCATGGAGCCGAGGCCGAGGCTGCTGACGTATTGGCGCGGGAACTTGTATTTATACCATTGCGCGGCCCACATCTGATGCTGGCCGACGCCGGTGGTGATATACGCATCACCCTTGGTGAGGTCGTAAAGTTCCTCGATGACCATCTGTTGCAGGATGACTTCGCTTTCCTTGCCCTGCATGTGGTCGATCATGTGGTCGCTGTTGGCGATCTCGGGCGTGATGCGATAGTTGAACGGAGCTTTCTTCTTCCATTCATCAATCTGCGCGAGCCACGCGGTGTGCTTCTTCGTGAGCGGACGCTTGGCGATCATCTTGTTGAGGCGCGTGAGTGCGTCCTTGATGTCGCCAACCACCGGAAGGTTGGCCTTGCGGTTCTTGTTCAGTTCGGAGGCGTCGATGTCCACGTGGACAATCGTGCCGGTCTTGCAAAATTCCTCGAACTTGCCGGTCACGCGGTCGTCAAAGCGCACGCCGAAGGCGAGGAGCAGGTCCGCGCCGTTCTTCAACTTGACCATCGGGTCATTGAAGGTTTTGCGATATTCGAACTCACCGTTCACGGCCCAGTTCGCCACGGCAGAACCGTGCATGCCGAGCCAGCGCAGGGAGAGCGGATTTTCCTCGGGGAAACCGCCAAGGCCCATGAGCGTGGTGGTCACGGGGATGTTGCAGGCTTCGGCGAACTTCTTGAGTTCCGCCGCCGCGCCGCTGGTGATGATGCCGCCGCCGCAATACAACACGGGACGTTCGGCCTTCTCGATAAGCCCGATGATCTCGTTCAACGCGAGGTCGTCGGCCTTCAGATCGGGCTGAGTGTAGCCGCGAAGATTTTTCTTCACCTGTTCGAGGGTCGGCCAGACGGGCTGGGTCTTGGCCTGCTGCACGTCCTTCGGGAAATCGATCACGACCGGACCCGGACGACCGGATTGGGCGATGTAAAACGCCTCTTTCACGATGCGCGGGATGTCGTTGATGTTCGTGATCAGATAGGAATGCTTCACGATGGGCAACGTGACACCGATCATGTCCGTCTCTTGAAACGCGCCGCGACCGATCATGGCCTGGGTCACCTGGCCGGTGATGGCGATGAGCGGGCAGGAATCCATGAAGGCATCGGCGATGGCGGTGACGAGGTTCGTCGCGCCCGGGCCGCTGGTGCCCATGCACACGCCGGCCTTGCCGGTCACGCGCGCATAACCTTCCGCGGCGAAGGAGCCGCCTTGTTCGTGGCGGGGCAGGATGGTGCGGATCTTGGACTTGGTGAGCGACTGGTGGATTTCCATGCTCGCACCGCCGGGATACGCGAACATGACCTCGACGCCTTCGCGTTCAAGCGCCTCGACAAAGATGTCGCGGCCGAACATGGCCTTGCCGACCTCGGCGCGCGGGGCGGCGGCGGCGGGTTTCGCGGATTTCGATTTCGTGGTTGCTTTGCTCATGTGTTTTCTCGGTTATGGCGGCTACGGTCCAGGGTAACAAAAAACCCACAGCCGTTGCCAGCCGTGGGTTCTTGTTAAATTGTCCGTTCAACAAGCGCCAACGGCGTCGCTAACTACAGCGACTACCAGAATGACAGCTTGGGCGGTGTTTTTCAACATTGCAGAAGCAGTTTAGCATTGCGCCTGTGGCGGTCAAGTCTGGAAAATGGGGCTTCAAGTCACTTCAACACTTCGTGTATTTGTCCCAACTCGACACCTGGAGGGCAACCTGTTATTTCACGGCATGGTTTATCTGCTTCCACCTTTGGCGCTGGCAGTTGCCTGGCTCTACGTTGCCGGGATGAATGCCAGAGCGATACGTGAATGGCGGAAGTCAGACGATCATTGGTCCGAGCGTGCACGTATCCTGTATCCCATCCGTGAGGCAGCCAAAGCAAACCTCTGGCTGCTTCCCATTAATTGCACAGCCGCTGCTTACGCTTTCCGGACCTCTGATCCCGCGATTTTGACCGCGATATTCCTCATGGCGTTGACCGGAGCACTCCTGGGCACATATCGTTTCGACAAGGAGTTGTTTCCCCGGTTCACTTTCCACGGGTGGCTAAGGTCGGTGATTGTGGGCTGGGTTTTTAGTCTTAGTTTTATCGTGGGACTGATTGCTGTCACCTTGTTCATGCCGGCTACTTTTGGCTTGGGGACAGCGTTGATCGGAATGGGATTGTTGATTTACGCTTTGGCACAGCAGTACGGCCTGTGGATCTGGCTGCTTCAGAAAGGCCGGCTGCTGGTTGCTGCACCCGACAGGCTGGTCGAGCTTGTCCAGCGGGTCAGCGTACAATCAGGTATAAAGTTCCAGTCGGTTTGGATGTTTGAAAGTCCCGTCGGATATGCCGCCGCCTTTCCGATGACCGGAGATCTGGTCTTCAGTGAAGGGATGCTTTTCACCCAGTCAGACGTGGAAATCGAGGCGATTTGCGCGCATGAACTTGCACACCTCGATGAGCCCCGCAAAACCAAGATGATACGACTGGTCACTTCCATACGATTGTTGCCGATTGTGTTTATCCGCCCGGTCATGCAAACGTTCAAGTTGCCGGGTGTGCTGGCCCTGGCTTTGGTGTTTGTCCTATTGATGGTTTTGGCCAGAAAAATCGGCCGCAAGATGGAAGTACGGGCAGATGACGCCGCCAGACATTTTCAACTGGAACCCGGGGTTTACGCCTCCGCTTTGGAACATCTTTATCAAATGAACCACATGCCGGCGGTGATGCCGCAAACAAGAAACGTCCATCCCCACCTGTATGATCGCATGCTTGCGGCCGGAATCACGCCCTCCTACCCCCGCCCGGACAAACCTGAGAGAATCAGCGGTCATGGAGATCTGATGAGCGTGTGCCTCGGTGTATTAGTGCTGGCGGTATTGTTTAAAATGTTTCATTGATGGTCGATATTGCGGAGCAAGGAATGGATGAAGATGTGACGGGTGATGAGTGATGAGTTTGCGAAGGGAAGTCACCGCATTTCGTCTTAAATTGGGCAAAGCGGCAGCTTTGCCGTACCGCTGACGGCATGACCGACAGGCGACTTATTCAACCCCGTCAGGGTTGATGAATTTATTGTTCCGTCAACCCAAGGCAGGTGTTTCTCGCGGATTGGCTCGGAACACCAACCTTGAGCTGAATGACGTTACCCCTTCGGGGTAGTAAACACAGACTTATTTTTTATTGACACTGTAAACAGCATTGGCTATTGTTTCGGGAACGGATTCCGGTTTTCGGAGGTCCGAAGCGGACGGGGTCAGAGCCTGACTGGCTGCCGGCAAATCTGCCGACTACAAGTCGGCAGCACTTTTTTGCGGGATCCTCCTGCGCCAAGGCTTCGGTGGACGGGATGGCGGACAAGTCGGAGGCCGGGCATTTGTTCTTTGACATAGCCACGAAAGTGGCGAGTGATATGTGACGTGCGGTCCGAGCCGGACAGCTTTGGCGGGGACCGGCTCGCGGCGGCCTCGACTGCGCTCGGTCACGGACGCCGCAGCGGGGCTTAATTGGGGCGGTGGACCACCGCCCTACCGCCGGCAAAGCCGGTTTTACCACTCCACGGCTATCGAAGGTGAGGTTTATCCGAGTAAATCCGACCAAATCAAACTAAACCCGAACTCAGAAGTTGGAACGATGGGATTTGTAAAATGCCATTGTTTTCAACTGGTTGTGAAAGTGACACCGGGGATAATTTGTACCATCCGGTTGCAGGCGCGGCGCGCAGGGGACTGACGCGCCCTACCACGATGGGCTTGCAACGGTGCTTTTCGAATCCAGAGTCAACTTCGGAGTTCGGGCTAAATTGAGTTGAGAGGTCAAAGGTGATGGGGGTGGAAATTACGAAACGAACCACTACTGTCCGGTTTAAAACGCCAGTAAACATTGATGATTGGAGTGTTGGGCTGAGGCTGCGGGTGGGGGAAACTGAGAAAGGGCTTGG